>CAZMMM010000211.1:0-4272 GCA_964567385.1 uncultured Comamonas sp. | reverse complement strand
CCGCACTCAAGCAGATACTGCTCAAGCTGCTGGATGAGCATGCCTACCACTTTGGCGCACAAGTTGATGAGGCACTGACTGGCCACATCGCCACTCTGTACCGCCGCCGCGAAGAAAATTTTGGCAATGCCCGTGAGATGCGCAAGCTGTTCGAGCGCATGGTGGAGCACCAAGCCATGCGCGTGGCCGAAGACGAGCAGGCCGACATCCAGGAGCTGCTGCCTGCCGATATCCCCAGCCTGCAACAAACCCCTGAGGACGATCTGGAACAGGCCCTGGCGCAATTGCACGCCCTGGTTGGCCTGGAGGAAGTCAAGGCCGAAGTCACCAAGCTGGTGCATCTGGTCAAGGCCAACGCACGCCGCGCTGCGCAGGGGCAGCCAGAGCCAGTCGCCGCCAACCTGCACCTGGTCTTCAGCGGCAACCCCGGCACGGGCAAGACCATGGTGGCGCGGCTGATAGGCCGCATCTACCAGGCACTGGGGTTGCTGCGCAGCGGCCATGTGATCGAGGTGGACAGGGCTGCGCTGGTGGCCGGTTATGTGGGGCAAACCGCACTGAAAACCGAGGAAAAAATCAAGGATGCGCTCGATGGCATCCTGTTCATTGATGAAGCCTATACCCTGGCCCCAAAGGACGGTGGCAACGATTTTGGCCGCGAGGCGATAGACACCCTGCTCAAGCACATGGAAGACCAGCGCGAACGCCTGGCCGTGATTGTGGCGGGCTACAGCCAGCAGATGGATAACTTCCTGGCCGCCAATCCGGGGCTGGATTCGCGCTTCATGCGGCGCATTCATTTCGCCGACTACGAGTCAGATGCCCTGTGGGCCATCTTCCAGCAGCATTGCGCGGCCCAAGGGCTGGCGCTGGAAGCCGGCGCGGCAGAGCGCATTCAAGAGCGGCTGCAAGACATGCACCAGCAGCGCAACGACCACTTTGGCAATGGCCGTGCGGTGCGCAACCTGTTCGAGTCCATCAAGGAGGCGCAAGCCGGGCGCTTGGCGGGTGATTTGGCGGCTGATCCCGCCTGCATCATGGCTTGTGATGTGCCTTGACCCCTCTTGTACCTTCCCTTGTACCTTCTTTGATGCAGGGCAGCGCTTTTACTCCCCAGTCTTGCTCTGTAATTGCTGGCTGATACCCGCCACATCCTGCAAGCTGAGGCGGCCAGCGGCGTGGCGGGCTTGCAATTGCGCCAGCAGGTTTTGATAGCGTGCCTGCGTCCAGGCATAGTGGGTACGGTGGTAGTTGGCCTGGGCTTGCAGCACGTCAGCGTTGATACGTACACCTACGGCGTAGCCGGTTTGATTGGCCTGCCAGGCGGTGAGGCTGGAGGCCAGAGCGCTATCCAGTGCCTGGGCTTGCTGCCAGCTCGATTGCAGTTGCAACAGGCTTTGGCGCAGTGCCAGATTGAGTTTGCGCTGGGCATCTAGGTAGTCGCTGTGGGCTTTTTCTTCCAGCGCTAGGGTTTCTTGCTCGCGGGCTTGCAGGGCAAAGCCGGCAAAGAGGGGCATTTGCAGCTGCACGCCCACGCTGGCAACTTGGCTGTGGTGCTTGTGTGGTTGGTTTAGGCTGCCGTCAGGGTTGCGTTGCTGGGCGTAGCTGGCCTGTAAATCTACCGTGGGGCGGTGGGCGGCTTGGGCTTTGCGTGTTTCTAGGCGGGCAGCTTCTAGGGCGGCTTGGGCTTGCTGTAGTTGGGGGTGGCGGGCGGCCAAGCTATCGAGCCAGTCTTGTTGGGCTTGCAATAGGGGGGCGGGGGAAGGCAGGGGCACGTCGTCGGGCAGGCTCCACGCCTCAATGGGGCTGTGGTGGCCTGTCAGGGTTTGCAGCTGCAGTTGCTGGCTTTGCAGTTCGTGCTCTAAAACCAGGGCTTGGGCGCGTACGCTGTCGAGCTGGGCCTGGGCCTCGCGGCTGTCAGTAATAGTGGTCAGCCCTAGCTCAAAATTGCGCTGCGCCAGATTGGCCTGCTCTTGCACGGCTTGCTCTAGGGCGCGTTGTACGCGCAGGCCCTCTTGCGCTAGCAGCAGGCCTGCATAGGCTTGGGTTGTTTGTAATAGCAGGGATTGATGCGCTGCTTGCAACTGGGCCTGTTGTGCCGCCAAAGCCTGCTGGCTTTGCGTATGCGCCAGGCGCTGCACAGGGCGATACAGCGGCTGGCTGGCTTGCAGCGCCCACTGGTCTTGCCTGGCGTGCAAGCTGGCGTTGGGCATGGGGCTGGGCAGGTGCAGGCGTGTATCGCTGTATTGACTGCCTGCCTGCAGGCCGACTTGGGGCAATAGCCCCGCCCGGGCTTGGCGCACACGTTGTTGGGCCGCTGTGACGGCGAGCTGCTGGGATTGCTGCTGGGCATCGTGGGCCAGTGCTTTTTCTGCCAGCGCTAGCAGGCTTTGTGCAGGTGCTGCTGCGCTGAAGGCCAAGCCCAGCCAGCCCAGCAAAAGGGCAGAGGCTTGGCGCAGTGCTGACGGCTGTATTGCTGTTTTCGCTTCAGTATTGCGGGATGCTGGGGTCACATTCACTCGCCCAGGCGGCGATGCCGCCATTGATATTGGCAACCTGGGTAAATCCTTGCTGTTCCAGATAGAAGGCCACTTGCATGCTGCGTGCACCGTGGTGGCACAGGCACAGCGTGGGGCGCTGGGCATCCAGTTCTGGGAGGAGGGCGGGAATCTGCATCATGGGGATATGGCGCAACTCAAAGCGCGGGTCTTGGGCGCTGAGGCTGGCTTGCTGCACCTCCCAGGCTTCGCGCACATCCAGCAGCAAAGGGGGCTGTTGGGTGGCGGTGTTGCCCTGAGACGCTTTGGCTAACTGCGCCAGCCAGTCAGCGAGCTGGCTGGGGCGGATTTGCTCAAGCATGCTGTCAATCCAGGCTTAAAACGCAAAGCGCGAGGGCTGTTGCAAGCCTTGCAGGCGCGGGGCGGCGGTATCCCAAGGGGTGGTGGTGTGCAGTTGGCCGTCTTTTTTCTCAACGAGGGTCACGCGCATGACGGGCATATTGCCCACGATGGCGGCCAGGCGGCCACCTTCTTTGAGCTTGTCTAGCAGACTCTGGGGAATGCTGGGTACAGAGCCGCTGAGCACGATGACATCAAATGGCCCATCGGCCAGCGGGTCAGCAAAGCCATCGGCTACGCGCACCAGCACGTTGTCGCAACCGGCGCTGCGCAGGTTTTCGCGGGCAGCGTCGGCTAGTTCGGGGTCAATTTCTAGGGTTAGCACTTCTTTGCCTAGGCGCGAGAGCAGGGCGGCCATATAGCCCGAGCCGGTGCCGATTTCCAGAATGCGCTCATGGGGCTGGATATCTAGGTCATTGGCAATGCGTGCATCAATTTTTGGGGCCAGCATGCAGTGGCCGCGCTCAATGGCCATGGGCTCGTCGCGCAAAGGAATCTCACAGTCCATAAAGGTTTTGTGGTAGTGCTGGGCAGGCACAAAATCTTCACGGCGCAGGGTGTGCAGCACCTCTAAAACAGCCTCGCTGTGTACGTTCCAGGGGCGGATTTGCTGCTCCACCATGTTGTAGCGGGCGTGGGCGGCAGCATCGCTATGGTCGGCCAGGCTGTTCAGGGGTAGGTTCATGGGAGGTCTCCACAAAAAATACCCGCCTGACACAGTTGGTTTGCAGGCGGGGAATGCCAAGATACTTTAAACGTCCGATTCTACGGGGCTTCGTGGTGCTTTCAGCGCTTGCCCCCCAGCAAATTCCCCAACACCCCGCGCACCAGCTGCCCTGCGGCGCGGTTGAGCATGGAGCGGGCTTGGCTTTTCACCACGCTTTGCACCAGGCCATCCTTCTTGCCGCCGCGTGGGCCGGTGCTGCCAAAGAGCAGCTCATTCAAGCCTTGGGTGATGCCGCCGTTTTGGGGGCTGTCCTGTTTTTGAGTAGTGTTGGCCGCTTGCTGGGCGCGGTCGCGCAGCATCTCAAAAGCCGATTCGCGGTCAACCGCTTCTTCGTACACCCCGGCAACCAGGGAGTTGTTGATGATGGCTTGGCGCTGGGCATCGGTGATGGGGCCAATCTGGCTGCCTGGGGGGTGAACATAGGCGCGCTGGGTAATACCGGGGCGGCCTTTGGCATCCAGAAAGCTAACTAGTGCTTCGCCTACGGCTAGCTCGGTGATGGCGGCTTCGATATTCAAATCGGGGTTGGCACGCATGGTTTGCGCCGTGGCCTTGACGGCTTTCTGGTCTTTGGGCGTGAAGGCGCGTAGGGCGTGTTGCACGCGGTTGCCCAGTTGAGCCAGCACGCTATCGGGGATGTCGGTGGGC
>CAZMMM010000210.1:0-4284 GCA_964567385.1 uncultured Comamonas sp. | reverse complement strand
AAGTAGAAGATAGCGCCTCGGCCTGCTGTAGCACTGTTTGCACGGCACTGTCCTGAAGATCAGGCGGGTAGCCGTACTTACGCAGAATGCGCTTGACCAGCACCCGCATCCGTGCTCTTGCAGATTCTCTATGTGCCCAGTCCACGGTGGCGTTTTCGCGCAGGCTCATCAAGAGTTCGTGGGCGATTAGCTTGAGCTTGTCGTCGCCCATCATCTGCACAGCGCTTTCGTTCTCGCCAAGGGCATCGTAGAAGGCAATTTCATCATCTGATAGCCCCGACTCTTCACCACGCTGGCGGGCCGCACGAATGTCTTTAGCCAGGTTAATGAGTTCTTGCAGCACTTCGGCGGTGGTTATGGCATTGGCGTGGTAACGCGCTACGGCATCCTCCAAGCGCTCTGAGAATGCCTTGGTTTGCACCACGTTAGCTTTGCTGCGCGAGCGAATACCGTCATTGAGCAGTTTGCGCAAAGCTTCAAGTGCCAGGTTTTTCTTCTCCATCTGCTGCACTTCGGCCAGGAACTCGTCGGAGAGGATAGAAATATCCGGGCTCTTGATACCGGCTGCTGCCAAGATGTCCACGATCTCAGTGGAGACGACCGCCCGGCTCACAATTTGCTGAATGGCCAGCTCCCGCTCTTGCTGAGTGACCGCCGCGCCTGCACTACTCTTCACCAGCGCTGCACGAATCGCCTGGAAGAAGCCAACCTCATCACGAATAGCGCGAGCCTGGTCTGAAGCAGATGCCAGCGCAAACGCTTTGGACAAGGCCAGAACCGCGTCCTGATAGCGGCGGTGCGCCTTCTTTTTGCCCTCGGCGGTTTTCTCTTGTGCGGCCAGCTTCTGCTGCAAGTCAAGAATCCACTCAATCGCCCCGGCCATCATGGCTAGGCGCTCTTGCGGTGTGCCACTTAGCGCAGAGGCGTAGTCGAAGCCGTGGAACATTCCCTGCACGATTTCGTACTTCTCCTGCATGACTGCTACGGCCTGGGCTTCATCCACACCCGTATTTTCTTGGTCGCTGGATGAATACTGCTGCAACGCCGACTTCAGATTTTGTGCAATGCCAATGTAGTCCACGATTAGTCCGGCTGGCTTGTCGCGAAATACGCGGTTCACACGCGCAATGGCCTGCATCAGGCCATGCCCCTTCATGGGTTTGTCCACATACATGGTGTGCATACAGGGGGCATCAAATCCGGTGAGCCACATATCGCGCACGATAACCAGCTTGAGCGGGTCTTGGGGCGCACGGGCACGCTTGGCCAGCAGATCGCGCCGAGCCTTATTGCCGATGTGCTGCTGCCATTCCTGCGGGTCGCTGGCAGCTCCTGTCATCACAATTTTGACGGCTCCTGCGTTGTCGTCCTGGCTGTGCCAGTCAGGGCGCAGCTTGATAATTTCCTCATAGAGCTTTACGCAAATACGGCGGCTCATGCACACCACCATGGCCTTGCCGCCCAGGGCTGCCACACGACTTTCAAAGTGAGAGACCATATCCTTGGCCACGAGGGTCAGGCGCTTGTCGCTACCCACCAAGGCTTCTACCGTTGACCATTTCTTTTTGAAGCGCTCTTGCTCAGCCTCCGAATCGTCCTCAGTGAGGTCATCCACTTCCGCATCAATCTTGGGTCTTTCGTCCTCATCAAGTTCAATGCGTGCCAGCCGCGACTCGTAATAAATCGGCACTGTGGCTCCGTCTTCCACAGCACGGCTGATGTCGTAAACGTCAATGTAGTTACCAAACACCGCAGGGGTATTCACGTCATCAGCCTCAATGGGGGTGCCGGTAAAGCCGATGAAGGAGGCATTGGGCAGGGCATCGCGCATGTATTTGGCAAAGCCGTAGGAAATGTCCCCAGTCTTGGCATCCACCTTGGCCTTGAAACCATATTGGCTACGGTGCGCCTCATCAGCGATGACGACAACGTTGCTGCGCGTCGTCAGTGGCTCATTTATCTCGCCAAACTTCTGCAGGGTGGTAAAAATTACCCCACCTGATGCACGGTTGAGCAGCTCCTTGAGATGCTCGCGCCCCTCGGCCTGAATAGGTGTTTGCCGAATCAGGTCACGACACATCGAGAAAGTGGCAAACAGTTGGTCGTCCAAGTCATTGCGGTCAGTGAGTACCACCAGCGTCGGATTGGCCATGGCCGGGTGCTTGACCAGTTGCCCAGCGTAGAACGCCATCAACAGGCTTTTGCCGGAACCCTGGGTATGCCAAATCACCCCTGCACGTCGGTCGCCCTTGGCTTGTGCTTTTACGCTGGGCAAGCCGTAGTCACGTGGGTCTTCTGCAACGCTTAGCCCAGTATCCGCAGCGCGGATGGTCGAAGCCACCGCATGGCGCACCGCGTGGAACTGGTGGTAGCCAGCGATGATTTTGGCCAGCCCTGAGCCGGTCTCACCAAACACGGTGAAGTCACGCAGCAAGCTCAGTAAACGCGGCTGCGCAAACACACCTTCTACCAGGGTAGAAAGCTCTGGTGCTCCTTTTGGGGCAACCCTGCTGCCATCAGTAGTGCGCCATGGCATAAAGCGCTCCAAGTCTGCCGACAGTGACCCTAATCGGGCAACAATGCCGTTGGATGTAACCAGCAGAGCGTTGGTATGAAAGAGGGCGGGAATCTGCTGCTTGTAAGTTTGTAACTGGTTGAATGCCCCGCGCAAATGCGCCCCCGTGCTGCCCGGAGCCTTCAGCTCAAACACGGCCAGCGGTAAGCCATTAACAAACACCACCACATCAGGCCGTCGGTTGTGTTGGCCGTTAATCACGACAAACTGGTTCACCGCCAGCCAGTCATTCTGCGCAGGGAGGTCAAAGTCAATCAGCGCCACCTTGCCTGCTGTCAGTGTGCCGTCATGGGCGTAGTACTCCACATCCACGCCTTCAGCCATTAGCTTGTGCAGGCGGCGGTTTTCTTCCAGCAGATTGGGCAGTTCAGACTGGGTAATTTTGCGAATGGCATCCTGGCGTGCTTCCAAGGGCAGCGTGGGATTGAGGCGGGCAACGGCCTCTTCCAAGCGCTTTTGCAAAATCACTTCAGCGTGGCTTTCACGCTCGGGATGCTGGCCATCGGGGCCAATACTTTCTTCGCGCTCGACTTGGTAGCCCAGCCCTTGTAATTGCTCTAGCAGTGCTTGCTCTACGGCAGCTTCGGATAGAAACGCCATGACCTTCTCTCCCTATGGGGCTTAGCCGGGCAGGGCTAGCATGTTCTCAATCAGGCGAATCATGACATCCTTGGCCTTGGCATCAGACTCGGCCACCAGCAACGCCAGCGCCGCCAGCCCCACATCATTGATCACCGGCTCACCATCACGCACCAGCCGTCCATTGCGAGCCAGAAAATCCACAAATAAAAAGGCCGCGCTGCGCTTGTTGCCGTCGCTGAACGGGTGATTCTTGATGACGAAATACAGCAGATGCGCCGCCTTGGACTCAACGCTGGGGTAGGCCGGCTCGCCGAACACCGACTGCTCCAGATTGCCCAGCAGGGCTGCAAAAGCATCGTCGCGCTCACGCCCGAACAGCTCGGTGGCCTCGCCGCGAGCCATCAAATCGGCCTTCAGGCGCGCAATGCCTGCGCGCGCTTCGGCCAGGGGTGGCAGGGCACCGCCGGGGCTGCCCTCGGGCTGGGTCAGCAGACCTTCGTCATAGCGCTGCAACCACAGGAAGGTTTGGGTATAGCGGGCAATCACATCCACCAGCCCGCGCCCTTGGTCTAGGGTCAAAGCTTCGCCGCTGGCGGCTTTTTTAACCAGGGCCAGCGCCGCTTCCAGCTCGGCCGCGTTGTGCTCAAAGCGCTGGCGGTTGAGGGTATAGCCCTGCGTCAGGTGCTCGCGCAGCACGCGGGTGGCCCATTGGCGAAAGCGGGTGGCACGTGCGGAATTGACGCGGTAGCCTACCGAAATGATGGCATCGAGGTTGTAGTGCTTGAGCCTGCGTTTGACCTGCCGCTGCCCCTCCTGACGAACTACCGAGAAATCCTCGGTAGTTGCCTGCTCTTGCAACTCTTGATCGAAAAAGATGTTCTTCAGGTGCAGGCTAATGTTGTCGCTGGAGGTGCCAAAAAGCTCGGCCATTTGCGCTTGCGACAGCCAAATGGTGTCGCCCTCCAGCCGTACCTGCACCTGACCGGAGTCGGCCTCAAAAATGACCAGTTGTGCGGGTGTGCTCATAGGTGGCGCTCCTTGAGAAAGGTTTCGGTGTCTGTTATGCGCAGCTCGCCGGAGATCAGCTTAGGCAACAGGGTGTCGCGGAGTTGGGCGAGGGAGCGGGA
>CAZMMM010000209.1:0-4285 GCA_964567385.1 uncultured Comamonas sp. | reverse complement strand
TGCGTTGGTAGCTATTGGTTTTGTATTAATTTTTAAAGCCTCGGGCGTTTTCAACTTCGCCCAAGGGGCCATGGTGCTGTTCTCGGCCCTGGTCATGGCGCGGTTTGCCGAGTGGATTCCGCAGTGGCTGGGCATGGAGCCCGGCCTGGTGGGCAACCTGCTGGCCATCGTCGTCACCTTGGTGGGCATGGTCCTTGTTGCCTGGGCCATCGAGCGCTTGGCGCTGCGCCATCTGGTGAACCAAGAGCCCATCATTTTGCTGATGGCCACCCTGGGTATTGCCTATTTGCTCGACGGTTTTGGCCCCATGGTGTTTGGCTCCGAGGTGTACAGCATCAACGTGGGCATGCCCAAAGACCCGGTGTTCCTGATGGAATCGACCTTTGAAGGCGGCGTGATGATCAGCCTCGAAGACCTGATGGCCGCCGGCATCGCCGCCGTGATGGTCGCTGCGCTGAGCATCTTTTTCCAAAAAACCAAAACCGGCCGCGCCCTGCGTGCGGTGGCCGATGACCACCAAGCGGCGCAATCCATCGGCATTCCGCTGTCGCGCATCTGGGTCATTGTCTGGTCGGTGGCCGGGGCCGTGGCCCTGGTGGTCGGCATCATCTGGGGCAGCAAGCTGGGCGTGCAGTATTCGCTGTCGCTGGTGGCGTTGAAAGCCCTGCCGGTGGTGATTTTGGGTGGGCTGACCTCCCTGCCCGGCGCCATCATTGGTGGCCTGATTATTGGCGTGGGCGAGAAGCTCTCCGAGGTGTACATCGGCCCCATGGTGGGCGGTGGCATCGAAACCTGGTTTGCCTACGGGCTGGCACTGTGCTTCTTGCTGGTGCGCCCCCAAGGTTTGTTCGGCGACAAGATTATTGACCGCGTTTAAGCGTGGCATTGCAGGAGAGACAGCATGTTTTATCGTGAAAACGGTCAATTCAAGACCAGCTACGCGGCTGACCAGCAGATTTTTGCCGTTAGCCAAGACCGCTACGCCATTCTGGGTATTCTGGCTCTGGCCTTTCTGGTCGTGCCATTCATTGCCAGCGATTACACCTTCCAGGCGATTTTGATTCCCTTCCTCATCATGAGCCTGGCGGCTTTGGGGTTGAACATTCTGGTGGGCTATTGCGGCCAGATTTCTCTGGGCACGGCGGCCTTTATGGCGGTGGGCGCTTATGCGGCCTACAACTTTCAGGTGCGCTTTGACGGTATGCCGCTCCTGGTGGCGCTGATTGGCGGCGGCCTGTGCGCCATGGTGGTGGGCGTGGTGTTTGGCCTGCCCAGCCTGCGCATTCGCGGCCTGTATCTGGCCGTGGCTACCTTGGCCGCCCAGTTCTTTGTGGACTGGATTGCCACCCGCGCTGACTGGGTGACGAACAACTCCTCATCTGGCTCGGTCAGCGTGCGTGCGCTGGAAATCATGGGCTGGAAGATTGATACCCCCGTAGAGAAGTACCTGCTGTGCCTGGGCATTCTGGCCATTCTGGCGCTGATGACTAAGAACCTAGTACGCAGCTCCGTAGGCCGCGAGTGGATGGCCATGCGCGATATGGACGTGGCCGCTAGCGTGATTGGTATTCGCCCGGTGTACGCCAAGCTCTCGGCCTTTGCGGTGAGCAGCTTTGTGGTCGGTATTGCGGGTGCGCTGTGGGGCTTTGTTCACCTGGGTTCCTGGGAGCCTGCGGCTTTCAGCCTGGACCGCTCGCTGCAACTGCTGTTCATGATCATCATTGGCGGCCTGGGTTCTATTGTGGGCAGCTTGTTTGGCGCGGCTTTCTTTGTGCTGCTGCCCATCTTCCTGACCCATGTGCCGCACTGGCTGGGCCTGCCCATCTCCACGGCCACAGCTACTTACCTGGAGCACATGATTTTTGGTGCGCTGATTGTGTTCTTCCTGATTGCCGAGCCGCATGGCTTTGCCAAGCTGTGGAGCACTGCCCGCCAGAAGCTGCGTGTCTGGCCCTTCCCGCACTAATTTTTTCAACCACGGTGTCGTAGAGCACCGCCCCGGGGGCCATGCCCCCAACCACCCTAGTCTGCGCAGACTAAAACCTTCGATAGGAGACCTCCATGCGATTCAAAACTATTGCCTTAGCCGCTGCCTCTCTGGCCACTGGCCTGACTACCATGCTGGCCGCCCCCGTGGCCCAAGCTGAAGAGCAGTTCATGCCCCTGCTGGTGTACCGCACTGGGCAGTTTGCCCCTCTGGGCATCCCATGGGCGGACGGCAAGGCTGACTACCTGAAGCTGGTGAATGCCAAGGGCGGCATCAACGGCGTGAAGATTACCTTTGAAGAGTGCGAAACCGCCTACGACACCGGCAAGGGCGTGGAGTGCTACGAGCGCATGAAGAACCAGACCAACGGCTCTGGCACGTTCGATACGCAATCCACCGGCATTACCTTTGCTGTTAGCGACAAAGCCCCTGGCGACAAGAAAACCCTCGTCACCCCCGGCTATGGCCTGTCCCAGTCGGCTGATGGCCGCGTGTTTGAGTGGAACTTCCCCCTGCTGGGCAACTACTGGACAGCGGCAGACAGCATGATTCAGGACATCCTGAAAAAAGAAAACGGCAACATCAAAGGCAAGAAAATCGCGCTGGTCTATCACGACTCGCCCTATGGCAAAGAGCCTATCCCACTGCTGCAAAAGCGCGCTGAGAAAGACGGCTTTGAGCTGCTGTTGCTGCCCGTGACCCCTCCCGGCGTAGAGCAAAAATCCACCTGGCTGCAAGTGCGCCAGCAAAAGCCTGACTACGTGCTGCTGTGGTCTGCCGGTGTGATGACCCCCACCGCCGTGCGTGAAGCACAAGCCACCGGCTACCCCCGCGACAAGGTGTATGGCATCTGGTGGGCTGGCTCTGAGCACGACGTGCGCGACATTGGCGCGGGTGCCAAGGGCTACAACACCATCACCATCCACAACACTGCCGAGCACGACAAGGTACACGAGGAAGTCAAAGCGCTGGTGTACGACAAGGGTGAAGGCAGCTCCAAGGACGGCAAGAGCGTAGGCACGCTGGCCCACACACGCGGCATGATGATTTCCATGCTGCAAGTCGAAGCAGTGCGCACTGCACAGGAGAAGTTCGGCAAGGGCAAAACCATGACCTCTGAGCAAGTGCGCTGGGGCCTGGAAAACCTGAACCTGACGGAAGAGCGCCTGAAGGAGCTGGGCTTTGGCCACATCCTGCGCCCCGTGAAAACCAGTTGCGAAAACCACCTGGGCACCGACTGGGCGCGTATCGCACAGTGGGATGGCAGCAAGTTCAACGTCGTCTCTGACTGGTACCAGGCTGACAAATCGCTGATTGACCCCCTGGTCAAAGAGTACGGCGAAAAATACGCCAAAGAGAAAAACATCCAAGTGCGTAGCTGCGACTAAAGCGCAGCCCCACCGGCTAGCCACTTCGGTCTGGCCGGTTATCCCCCCCCACTGCAAGCGCCCGCCTGACAGCAGCGCTTGCAGCGTTAAGACAAAGAATTTCAGGTGATGGTATGAGCGCTAGCCCCCAAGCAACCCCCGCATCGGCACCGGCACGTACGCTGGTAGAAGTCAATGGCATTGAAGTCATCTACAACCACGTTATCTTGGTGCTCAAGGGCGTGTCCTTGAAAGTGCCCGAGCATGGCGTGGTCGCCCTCATGGGTGGCAACGGCGCAGGCAAAACCACCACCTTGCGCGCCATCTCCAACCTGCTCAAAGGCGAGCGCGGCGAAGTCACCAAGGGCAGCGTGACGCTGGAAGGCGAGGAAATCCAGAACCTCTCGCCCTCTGACCTGGTGAAGCGCGGCGTGGTGCAAGTCATGGAAGGGCGGCACTGCTTTGCCCACTTGACCATTGAAGAAAACCTGCTTACCGGCAGCTATACCCGCACCGATAAGGCCGAAATCGCCCGCAACCTGGAGAAGGTCTATAACTACTTCCCCCGCCTGAAAACCCGCCGCACCAGCCAGGCGGCCTATACCTCGGGCGGTGAGCAGCAAATGTGTGCCATTGGCCGCGCCCTGATGAGCAACCCGCGCATGGTGTTGCTCGATGAGCCTTCCATGGGCTTGGCCCCGCAAATTGTGGAAGAAGTGTTCAACATCGTGCAAGACTTGAACCACAAAGAAAAAGTCACCTTCATGCTGGCCGAGCAGAACACCAATATGGCGCTGAAGTATTCCGACTATGGCTACATCATGGAAAGTGGCCGCATCGTCATGGACGGCCCCGCCAAAGAGCTGGCCAGCAACGAAGACGTGAAAGAGTTCTACCTGGGCGTAGGCGGCAGCGAGCGCAAGAGCTTCAA
>CAZMMM010000208.1:0-4314 GCA_964567385.1 uncultured Comamonas sp. | reverse complement strand
GCTTTCTTAGCCATGCGCCACCTCAGTTCTTGAAGGGGAATTTGAACGCGGCGAGGAGGGCTTTGCACTCTTCGTCGGTCTTGGCGGTGGTGGTGATGCTGATATTCAGACCACGCAGAGCATCCACCTTGTCGTATTCGATTTCGGGGAAAATGATTTGCTCTTTCACGCCTACGTTGTAGTTACCACGGCCATCAAAGGAGCGGCCAGAGATACCACGGAAGTCACGCACACGGGGCAGTGCCACAGTGACGAAACGGTCCAGAAATTCATACATCTGAACGCCGCGCAGGGTCACCATGCAGCCAATGGCCTGGCCTTCGCGGATTTTGAAACCAGCGATAGCGCGTTTGGCCTTGGTGATGACGGGTTTTTGACCAGCGATTTTCGCCAGGTCATTGACCGCGTTATCCAGCACTTTTTTGTCAGCTACAGCCTCGCCCACACCCATGTTCAGGGTGATTTTGCTCAGGCGGGGCACTTCCATTTCGGAGGTGTAGCCAAACTTGGTTTTGAGTTCAGCCGCGATTTTTTCGCGGTACAGTTTTTGCAGTCGTGCCATGTGTTACTCCTTAGGCAGCCTTGATTTCGGCGCCGGTGGACTTGAACACGCGTACACGCGCGCCATCATCATTCACCTTGATGCCTACGCGATCGGCCTTGCCGGTTGCGGCATTGAAGATGGCCACGTTGGACTGGTGGATGGGCATGGATTTCTCCACGATACCACCGGTCGTGCCCTTCATGGGGTTGGGCTTGACGTGCTTCTTGACCAGGTTGATACCCTCGATCACGAGACGGGATTCATCCTTGCGCAGGCTCACAACGCCGCGCTTGCCTTTGTCACGGCCCGTGAGCACGATGACTTCGTCGCCTTTGCGAATCTTGTTCATGGTGCTTCCTTTAGAGAACTTCAGGGGCCAGAGAGACGATCTTCATGAACTTCTCAGTACGCAGTTCACGGGTCACGGGGCCAAAAATACGGGTGCCGATGGGTTCGAGCTTGGCGTTCAACAACACAGCAGCATTGGAATCGAACTTAACCAAAGAACCGTCAGGACGACGAATACCCTTGGCAGTACGCACCACAACCGCGTTGTAGATGTCGCCTTTTTTAACGCGACCACGCGGAGCAGCTTCCTTGATGCTCACTTTGATGATGTCGCCAACGCTTGCATAACGACGATGCGAGCCGCCCAGCACCTTGATGCATAGGACAGACTTCGCGCCGGTGTTGTCGGCAACCTCTAAACGAGATTCTGTTTGGATCATTTCAATATTCCCAACTTGCTCCAGCAACGACTGACAGCCCCAAAAGTCTTGCCCTGGGGCCGCCTGTGCAGCCGGTCAGTCTTGGGCCCGTCGTCCACATTGCAAACCATTTGCAATGCTTTCGCTGGGCAGATAAATATTCATGCTTTTATACATGAACATCACATTATGAGCGCAAGCGGATTTGTTGTCAAGCCCTGCACAAGGGCAAAGCGGCTGTCTATGATGCAGCGCCTATGAACACCACAACACTCCCCTCCCCTACCGAACACGTCCACGCACGCCTGCTATTTATTGGCGGCGGCAATATGGCCAGCGCCATCATTGGCGGCCTACTGCAGCAAGGCTGGCCGGCCAGCGCTATCAGCGTGATAGAGCCCGTAGAAGCGGCCCGCGTCAGTTTTTCACAACAGGGCCTAGACTGCCACGCCAACGCCAGCAGCGCCCAAACTATCTGCCCCAAAGTTGATTTGGTGGTTTGGGCCGTCAAGCCGCAAAACCTGGCAGAGGCCATCTCCCCCATTGCCCCCCATTGCCCCCAGGCGCTGCATTTGAGCATTGCCGCTGGTATCCCCACTGCCAGCCTGTCGCGCTGGCTGGGTAGCGAGAAAATCGTTCGCGCCATGCCCAATACCCCCGCCCTGATTGGTCAGGGCATTTGCGGCCTGTACGCTGGCGCGGCTGTGGATGAGGCTGGGCGCAATCTAATCACCCAAGTGCTGGCAGGCACAGGCCGCAGCCTATGGGTGGCGCAAGAGGCCGATTTGGATGCCGTGACAGCGCTATCCGGTTCCGGCCCCGCCTATGTATTTTTGCTGCTGGAGGCCATGACGGATGCGGGTGCGCAAATGGGTTTGCCGCCCGAGCAAGCCTATCAACTGGCGGTGGCCACCTTCCAGGGCGCATCGGCGCTGGCCGCCCAGTCTGAGGAGGATGCTGCCACCTTGCGCCAGCGCGTCACCAGCAAGGGCGGAACCACCCACGCCGCCATTACCCACATGCAGCAGATGCAGATTCCCGAGCACTTTGCCGCTGCCCTGCACCAGGCCCGCCACAGAGCACAAGAGCTGGCGGCGGAATTTGGCCAGTAAGGGCTCCGCTACCAAAAAATCGCTTCGGAATGGCTACTTGAGCGCAAACCCCAGCGCCACACCGGCAAACAGGCTTGCGCCCATCCAATGGCTTTTGCTAAAGGCCGTAAAACACCCCGGGCGCTGGCGCTGGCGTATCAGGCTGAAATGCCACAGCACCTGAGCAGCCGCGCCCGCCAAGCCCAGCCACAGCGGCCAGCCCAAGTCATAGGGCTGCAAAACCCAGGCCGTTAGCCCCAGGCAGCCAACGAAGAAGGCCATTACCGCCGCTACATCCCAGCGCCCCAGGGTGATGGCTGAGGTGCGCATACCAATCAGCAAATCGTCATCGCGGTCCACCATGGCGTATTCGGTATCGTAGGCCAGCACCATCAGCATATTGGCCAACCACAGCGTCCAGCCCACTGCGCCCACCTGGCCAGTGACGGCGGCAAAGGCAATCACAATCCCGAAATTAAAGGCAATCCCCAAAAACGCTTGCGGCATGGAAAAAAAGCGCTTGGTATAGGGGTAAAGAATGGTGAACAGCACGGCGGGTACTGACCAGGCCACCGCCTCCCAGCGGGTGGAGAGCACCAGGGCAAAGCCTATCAGCGTCAGCACAATGCCCACGGTGGCGGCCTCTTTCACTGAAAGTTCGCCCGTGGTAATGGGGCGGGCGGTGGTGCGTTTGACATGGCGGTCAAACTTGCGGTCGGCAATGTCGTTGATGGTGCAGCCGGCGCTGCGCATCAAAGGTGTGCCAACAACAAAAACAATGAATAGATGCCAGCCCGGAAAGCCCTGCGCCGCCACCCACAACGCGGTCAGCGTGGGCCAGAACAACACCAACCAGCCAGCAGGCCGATTAAAACGAATCAAATCCAGATACAGCGCCAGCTTGGAGCGCGGCGCACTGGCCGAGGGTGTAGAGGTGGTGGCTGTAGAAGTCATAGAGGCATTGTGCGCAAAAACAGAAAAGGCCCGCAAGTGCGGGCCTGATTGGCGGGTAAATGGCCTGTTTACTCTTCCAGCAAAGCGCGCAGCATCCAGGCGGTTTGCTCATGCACCGTCAGGCGCTGGGTAAGCAGGTCGGCAGTCGGCTCATCGTCAGCATCGTCCACCAAGTCCAGCATGCCCCGGGCGGTGCGGGCAACCGCTTCGTGGCCTTCCACCAGAATGCGCACCATCTCTAGCGCCTTGGGTGGCTGGGCAGGCACATCGTCCAGTGAGGACAGCTTGCCAAACGCGGCGTAAGAGCCAGGTGCAATATGCCCCAAAGAGCGGATGCGCTCGGCAATCGGGTCCACCGCATTCCACAGCTCGGTGTATTGGTCCATGAACATGGTGTGCAGGGTGTTGAACATTGGCCCTGTTACGTTCCAGTGGAAGTTGTGGGTGGTCAGGTACAGCGTGTAGGTATCAGCCAGCAAGTGCGATAGCCCTTTGGCAATGGCCGCACGGTCTTTTTCGCTGATGCCGATGTTGATGGCGGGCACAGCAGCCCCAGCCTTGGCGCTGGTTTTACTGGTTTTGGTAGCTGTAGTTTTCTTAGCGGTCTTGGTCACCATGCTATTTTCCTTGCTGTCATGGTGCTGCCCTGTGCAACACCTTGGAAACATACTTTAGTGCAATCCGGCACCACCTCAGCGCTTTACACCATCATTTATGGCTATGTTTGGCATAGCCAGCACCGCGTTGAGGTACGCGCCGCCTTGTATTCAGGTTCAGCTCAGGCGCTGTACACCACGCAAGGGGCAGGCATACACCGCATTGCGTAAAGCTGCAATTGCCTCATAACGGGTAAAGCTGCGCCGCCACACCAAAGAAACGCGGCGGCTGGGCGCAGGGCTGCCATCCTCTTCCACAATGGGCAGGTAGCGAATGTAAGGCTCGTCTGACTTGCGCCTGCGGGGGCTGGCTAGCGCATCGGCTGGCACAGAGAGTCGCGGCACCAGGGTCACCCCCATAC
>CAZMMM010000207.1:3605-4346 GCA_964567385.1 uncultured Comamonas sp. | reverse complement strand
CTAGATGGCCCAAGCCTGCACCGCTTGCATCCACTTTGGTGTCCATATAGACCTTTTTGACATCGAAGTTAATCGACCAGTTTTTATCCAAAGCATAGTCAAAGCCCACTTGCAAGGCTGGGCCCCAGCTGTTTTTCTTGACGGTAACTGCCCCACCCGCAATATCAACATTGGAAAAACGGGTGTAGTTCACGCCCGCGCCCACATAGGGCTTGAACGCGCCCATGCCAGTCACATGGTATTGCGCCAGCAAGGTGGGGGGCAGATGTTTGAGGGTGCCAATCTTGGCGCCGCCCAAGCGCACATCATGCTTTTGGGGGTAGGTCAAAATCAGCTCAGCGGCAAAGTTAGGTGTGAAGAAGTAAGAAATATCCAGTTCAGGAATGGTTTTATTCTTGATGCTGACTCCAGCAGCACCCGCCGCACCGCCGTTGGAGCTATCAATATGCACAGCGCGCAGGCGCAGCATCCACTGGCCATCTTGTTCTTGCGCCATAACGGAGCCAGCTGTAAAAGCGCTAGCAACAGCGGCCAGGGCGAGCAAAGTCTTTTTGAAGTTCATAGCAATCTTTCTTTGAGCAATGGTGAAAGGAAGAAAAATTAATCCAGACAGCATTGCAACAAAGGCCGGACGGCTAGGGTTTGTCCTAGGTCAAACTATCGTGCTTCACAAACAACTGCTTACTACTCAACGCTGGCGGGCAAGTACGGGCCACCAGGTGCGTGCATTCATCACCAGCA
>CAZMMM010000207.1:1709-3595 GCA_964567385.1 uncultured Comamonas sp. | reverse complement strand
AGGCCAAGCAGGACAAGGGCAGCGCCCACCATGAACTCTGGAGCCAAAGGCTCATGCAGCAGCCATACGCCCAACACCACGCCAAACAAGGGAGTCATCAAAGACAGCACACCCAAAGGCGCTGCCCAGTAGCGGCGCAGCAGCCAAAACCAGGTGAGGTAGGTAATAAAGCACACCACAATTGCCTGAAAGGCCAAGCTGCCCCACACAGCAGGGGTATGCACCATATAGGTCTGCCCCGTTGCCAGCGCCACAGGCAGTAGCAATACACACCCGCCCAGCAGCTGGTAAAACAGGGTTTGGGTGGGTGGCGCCTCGCTCAAGCGGGTGGTGCGCACTGCCACTGTCGTAAAGCCCCAGGCAGCCCCCGCCAACAGGCCCAGGGCATCGCCCAGCAACCAGTGCTCGGGCAGGTCATCGGTCTGTGCACTGCCACTCAGGCTTGGGCCTAGAAAGCTCCACACAATACCTGCGAAGGCCAACACAATGCCAACCCACTGCACAGGGCTTAGGCGCTCTTCCGGCAAACGCCAGTGCAGGCCCATAGCAGCAAACAAAGGGGCGGTGTACAAAAATACGACCATGTGAGAGGCGCTGGTCAGGCGCAGCCCTTCGGCCACCCCCCAAAACTCCAGGGCAAACAAGCCACCGACCAGCCACTTGGCACGCCAGCCTATGCCGGACAACCAGCGATCACGCAGCACCCAAAGCCCAAATGCACCGACCAAAACAGCAGCCACACCCGAGCGAATCACAATTTGCAAGAGCGGGGCAATATCCGCAGCAACAGCTTTGATTACAACCTGCTGCCCTCCCCAGAGTAAGCAAAGCACCAGCATAAAAATGCTGGCCTGCCCGTCTAGGGCTTTACGGCTGGACATGGCATCTCCTTAGTTTAGAAATACCCATTCTAGCTAAGGGCGTGCAGGCCAAAAAATGGGCTTTGCCAGTGTCTTATGTGCAGCGCGGTTAGCGCAAGTGTGCTGCTTACATCCCGTCGGGCAGCAAGCAAGCCTCAACCATTTGCAGATGGTTATCACGCCCAAAATTCACCACAAAATCCCAGGCCATGGGTTCTTGCTCGCGCAGCTCGGCGCGTACCACTACGCATTTAACGCCGTTCAGTGTGGTCGGCACACACCAAGGCGAGTAGCCCAGGTGCGCACCAAGCTGCGCACCACCAGGGCGAAATCGACTCATGACACCAGCCAGACGCTCGGCCCAGTCGCTGGGGCGAAACACCTTGCCTTCAATGGTCACACCCTGAATGAACAGTTCTTTAGAGTTGGCAAAGTCGTCCATAGGGCATCACTAACATCGGTAAAAGTAAAAAAGAAAAGATAGCAACCGCGCATTCTAACTCTTGTACAAGACTAGGCCAAACCCTAGGTTACCATGGCAGGGAGCGACTCGGGACAGGCCAAAGGCGGCAACTTACAACGCCCTGACATCACGCTACCCCAGCCAGCTTTGACGCACCAGCTCCATCATTTGCCTACTGCTGCGGCCACGGTGACTGAGCTGGTTTTTTTGCTCAGTGGGCATTTGGGCAAAAGTCTGCCCCAGCTCTGGCAGGTACAGCACGGGGTCAAAGCCAAAACCACCATCGCCCATTCGTTCACGGGCAATTTCCACTGCAACGCGGCCTACGGCAATCAATGGCTCGGGGTCTTGCGGGTGCCGCACCCCCACCAAGGTACTCACCATGGCAGCTTTGCGATTGGCATGGGGCTGAAGCTGCTCCAGCAAGGCCGTGACGTTATTGGCATCGCTTTTCTCATAACCAAACTGGGTACAAAAATAAGCGGTTTGCACCCCAGGCAGGCCAGCAAAAGCATCCACACACAGACCTGCATCATCAGCGATAGCGGGCAGGCCGGTTTTTT
>CAZMMM010000207.1:1346-1699 GCA_964567385.1 uncultured Comamonas sp. | reverse complement strand
AACGGGCTTTAGCGAGGGCGTTTTCTACAAAGGTGCAGTGCGGCTCTGGTGCTTCGCCTTGAAACAGGTCACCTTGGCACACCAGCTCCACCCCCAAAGGGGAAAAAATTGCCTGCAACTCATCTAACTTGCCACGGTTGTTGGTGGCCAATACGATTTTCATCATGCTCTTATTCGGATGTGGGGTTTTGCTTGGCCCCGTCTTTGGATAGGGCCGAGCGGCGAATAGCTTCATTAATTTCTGCGATGTTGCGCTCAATCTCGGCTTCGTCTAGCTCGTGGTCAAAGCCCTCCAGGTCTTGGACTGACTGGATGGTGGAAGAAAATCCCCCGTGGCTATCCGGCAAAGGCTC
>CAZMMM010000207.1:0-1336 GCA_964567385.1 uncultured Comamonas sp. | reverse complement strand
TTCCATCACAGGATAGCGGTCAGCCTTCTCCCACTGCATTGCCAGGGCGGTGACGTTATCGCTGCGCGGGCCAGCAGCCTGCAAAGCTGCCTCCACCAGCGCAGGCACTGCTTTATCTACCGCTAAAGAGGATAGGTGCTTGAGCAAAACCGCCTCATCCAGCGGATCCCACAAGCCGTCTGAGCACAAAAGCAAACGGTCATTTTGCTGCAACCGATAAGGCCCACCCACATCAAAGACAGGGCGGATTTCTGCGCCCAAGCAGGTGTAGAGCACGTTGCGATTAACAGCTTTGCGCGGGGTATAGCCGACACGCAGTTCCATTTCCGCGTAGGAATGGTCACGGGTGCGCGCCTGCAGCTCACCAGCGCGGCTCCAGTACAGGCGCGAGTCGCCACAATGTATCCAGCTCGCCATGCCCTGCTGCACCACCGCTGCTACCAAGGTGGTGCGTGGAGAGTCAGGCATGTGTTTATGCCGGGCATAGGCCAAGATGCGCTCATGCGCCACCATCAAAGCAGAGCGCAAAAACTCAGGCACATCAGGCAGACGCGGATTGGCCTGGCGCTGGAACTCTGCGGCCATGGTCTGGATGGTGAGCTGTGCAGCGGTCTCGCCCTCAGCGTGGCCGCCCATGCCATCAGCGAGCACGAACAAGGCTGCTTCTCGGGTATAGCAATACCCCATGCGGTCTTCATTGTTGGCGCGGCCACCGCGGCGACTCAATTGAAATACGGAAAACTTCATCTCTCTCTTTAAAGCACGGGCTGGTTTTAGACTTTTTGCGCCCCGGCAGCGCTGCCAGTGGCTGCGCCTGTCTCGCCCTGGCCGACCAAAGCGCCCAGCTGCAAACGCATGCGATCTGCCATGGTCAAAGGGGTGTAGCGGCGCTGGGCATCATGGCTGAGCGCTTTGTGCCAGACAAAAACCGACTGTGGCCTGGCCTGGGGCTGCAACTCCATGGCCCACTGCACCAGCTCCAGTAGATTGTCAGAATACGCCCCACGCAGGCGTGCCAAGACCACGGACAGGGTATCTTTTTCGCGGCGCTTGGGTACATCAGGTGGGGGCTGGCCCGTCATGCACACATACACACAAGCGCCAATGGCGTACATATCCGTCCACGGCCCCATACTGCCACTGCGGCGATACATCTCGGGGGCGGCAAAGCCTGGGGTGTACATGGGGCGTACAAAGTTTCCCTGCTGGTTCAACACCTCACGCGCTGCACCGAAGTCAATCATCACGGCACGGTCATCATCCGTGATAAAAATATTGGCGGGCTTGATGTCCAAGTGCAGCATTTTGTGCTGGTGCACGATGCGCAGGCCGCGCA
>CAZMMM010000206.1:3725-4418 GCA_964567385.1 uncultured Comamonas sp. | reverse complement strand
GGCGCTGGCTGGCTGCTGGTGTTTATCTATGCGGCAGCGGGCTTGCACCAAGAGCTGGCTGTGCCCATGCAGCATTTGGCGCGCGGTATGCAGCGTGCCACGCAGGGGGATTTGAGCGTGCGCCTGCCTACAGCGGGCCATGATGAGCTGGCGCAAGTGGGGCAGGGGCTGGATCACATGGTGATGGAGCTATCCAGCATGGTGGCTGATGTGCGTAGCAACGCTGCCCTAGTGGCCCACGCGGGGCATACCTTGAGCCGAGACAACCATGCCCTGTCAGATCGCACCCAGCAGCAGGCCAGCAATATCTCCCAAACCGTAGCCAGCGTGCACCAGGTGACGGCGGCGGTGCAAAACAATGCCCAGGCGGCCATTAGTGCGCAAGACCATAGCCAGCAGGTGCGCCAGGCTATGGATCAAGGGGTAGAGGTGATGCAAGAGGCCATAGGAGCAGTGGCCACGATTGAGCAAAGTGCAGGGCGGATGAATGAAATCATTGGCGTGATTGATGGCATTGCCTTCCAGACCAATCTGCTGGCGCTAAATGCTGCGGTAGAAGCCGCCCGCGCCGGTGAGCAAGGCCGAGGCTTTGCCGTAGTGGCCACCGAGGTGCGTGTGCTGGCCCAGCGGGCGGGTGAGGCGGCCAAGGAAATTCGGGGCTTGATTCAAGACACCGTGCAGCGTGTCTCTGCC
>CAZMMM010000206.1:981-3715 GCA_964567385.1 uncultured Comamonas sp. | reverse complement strand
GCTTGATTGGCCAGGCGGGCGAGCGCATGGGCCATGTGGCCCAAGGCATCCACACCGTGGCCACGCATATTGAGCAGATGGCCTCTTCATCGCAAGAGCAGGGGCAGGGTTTGGCGCAAATCAGCCAGGCCATGCAGGATATTGACCGCCTGACCCAAGAGAACGCCGAGATGGTGCGCTTTGTGGTGCATGAGTCCGACCGGCTGGAGCTGCGCGCTAGTACTTTGGCGCAATCGGTTTCCAGGTTTCGCTTGCAGCAGGGTACGCCTGAAGAGGCCCAGGCTTTGGTGCGCAAGGCCCAGGCCGTGCGCAATAACCACCCAAGCACCAGCGCCTATTGGCAGGCCTTAACAGACCCTGCCCAAGGCTTTCATGACCGCGATATGTATGTGTTCATCCTGGATGGCACTGGTCAGTACGTGGCTTTTGGCGGCAACCCCAGCAAGGTGGGTAGCAGGGTGCAAGAGGTGGTTGGGGTCGATGGTGAGGGCCTGCTAGCGGCAATTGTGGCCCAGGCCGAGCAGGGCGCTGGCTGGGTGGAATATGACTTTACCAACCCCGTTAGCGGCAAGGTGCAGACCAAGATGTCCTACGTCTGTAAGGTGAATGGACATTACCTGGGGTGCGGCGTGTATAAAAGTTTTGTCGGTTAGCTGCGAGTGTGCAAAATCTGACGAATCGCCTGCGCCGTAGCCTTGGCCGCACCACGATGGGTTTGGGCAAACAGCAAGGCGGCATGGCGTGCGGCGTCCAAGTCTTCAGGCGATTGCAGCCAGCCTAGGGCCAGCGCTAGTGCTTGCTCCATATCTACTGCCCTTTGTGCTGCGCCGCTGGCAATGGCTTGCTCTGCCGCCTCGGTAAAGTTAAAGGTATGCGGCCCTAGCACCAGCGGGCAGGCGCAGGCGGCGGCCTCAATCAGGTTCTGCCCGCCCAAGGGGGCAAAGCTGGCCCCTAGCAGCCCGGCGTGGGCACTGGCGTAGTACAGCGCCATTTCACCCATGCTGTCGCCCAGCCATATATCTACACCTTGCGGGGGCAGGGCTGTACCCCATTGGCTGCGCCGCGCAACGCTCAGGCCGGCATTACGCAAAAGTTGCTCTACGGCGGCAAAGCGCTGGGGGTGGCGCGGCACTAATAGCCACTGCACCTCGCGCGCGGCGGGCAGGGCCAGCCAGGCGGCCAGCCATTGCGCTTCTTCCCCATCGCGGCTGCTGGCCAGCAGTAGTACAGGGCGTGGGCTGGCTGTGCGCCAGGCCGTGCCCAAAGCCAGTTGGGCTGGGTCAGGCTGCTGGTCAAACTTGATGTTACCTAACACGGCCTGCACGTTTGCGCCTAGGCTGCGCAGGCGTTGGGCATCTGGCTCGGATTGCGCCAGCACGCAGCGCAGGCTGGCGTAGGCGGGGGCGGAGAGGGCGTGCAGGCGCTGCGCCTGGCGCCAGGATTTTTCATTCAGGCGGGCATTGGCTAGCACCAGCGGTACGCCTGCCTGTTGGCATTGGGCGCATAGATTGGGCCAGACCTCGGTTTCCATCAACACCCCCAGGCGGGGCTGGAATTGCTGCAAAAAGCGGCGCACCGCCCCCGGTGTGTCCCAGGGTAGCCAGACCTGCATATCCCCCGCTTGCAACAGCTTGGCCCCTTCAGCGCGGCCTGTGGCGGTGCTGTGGGTGAGCAGCAGGCGCATGCCCGGTAGCTCATTGCGCAAAGCGGCAAGCAGCAGGGCGGCAGCCCGCGTTTCACCCAGAGAAACGGCATGCACCCACAGCCATTGGCCGCGCCCATCCTGGCCCAGGCTGGGGGGCTGGTAGCGCCCAAAGCGCTCATGCACGGTCTGGGCATAGCCTGGTTCGGCCAGGGCGCGGCGGCGCAGCTTGCGTTTAAGCAAGGGCTGGGCCAGCCAGACGGCGGCGCTATACAGGCTGCGTGCCCAGTGCATGGCTTGGTGGGGGAAGGGCTTAATGCGCAGCTGGCGTATCTAGCTGCGCATCGGGCTTGACGCGGCGCAGCAAGGCCAGCATATCGGCCTGAATGCGCTCTAGTGCGGTGGGGGTCTGGCCCTCAAAGCGCAGCACTAGCACGGGGGTGGTGTTGCTGGCGCGAATCAGGCCAAAGCCATCCGGCCAGTCCACGCGCAGGCCGTCAATGGTGCAGATTTGCGCTGGGGCGGCAAATGCTTCTGGGGCCAGGGCTTGCAGCTGGGCGGCCAGGCTGTGGGGTTCGCCCTCGGCGCAGGCGATATTGATTTCTGGCGTGCTATGGCTTTGCGGCAGGGCGTTGAGCACAGCGCTGGGGTCGGCGTGGCGGCTCAAAATCTCTAGCAGGCGGCAGGCGGCGTAAGTGCCATCGTCAAAGCCGAACCAGCGCTCTTGAAAGAAGATATGCCCACTCATTTCCCCACCCAGGGGCGAGCCAAGGGCTTTCATATGCGCTTTGACCAGGGAGTGACCGGTTTTATACATCTCAGGCTGCCCGCCAGCAGCTGCAATGGCTGGGGCCAGCTGCTGGCTGCATTTCACGTCAAACACAATGGGTGCGCCGGGGTTGCGCGAGAGTACGTCTTGCGCAAACAGCACCAGCTGGCGGTCAGGGAAGATGTTCTGCCCGTCCTTGGTGACGATGCCCAGGCGGTCACCATCGCCGTCAAAGGCCAGGCCTAGCTCGGCATCGCTGCTTTGCAGGGCGGCAATCAGGTCGCGCAGGTTTTCGGGCTTGCTGGGGTCGGGGTGGTGGTTGG
>CAZMMM010000206.1:0-971 GCA_964567385.1 uncultured Comamonas sp. | reverse complement strand
AAAGTTGCCGTCCACCTCAGAGAACAGCTCCATCACCTCACAGCCCAGGTCGCGCAAAAGGGCGGGGGCGGATGCGCCTGTCACGCCATTGCCACTATCGACCACGATTTTCATGGGGCGTGCCAGTGTTACGTCGCCCAGAACGCGCTGGCGGTAGGCGGGCAAGATGTCTTCTTGGCGGGCGTTGGCACCGTCTTTGAACTGCCAGTCTTGCGCCTGGATGCGGCGCAGCAGGGCTTGAATCTCCTCCCCATAAATGGCGCGGCCAGCCAGCACCATTTTGAAGCCGTTGTAATCCTTGGGATTGTGGCTGCCCGTGACCTGGATGCCGCTGGTGCACAGCGTGCTGGCAGCAAAGTAGAGCATGGGTGTGGTAGCCAGGCCAATGTCAATCACGTGGATGCCCACATCCAGCAGGCCGCTGATGAGCGCCTCGGAAAGTACGGGGCCAGACAGGCGGCCGTCACGGCCCACCGCCACCGTGGCTTCGCCTGCCTGGTGGGCAGCCATGCCAAAGGCGCGGCCCAGGGCGCGGGCGACATCAGGATTCAAGGTGCTGGGCACAATGCCGCGCACGTCGTAGGCTTTGAAAATAGAGGGGGAGATATCCATGGAGCTTGGCAGTCGTCAGTTGCAGAAGGTGGGGTTAAACCATGTCGGAGGACAAGCCCGCCGTCTGGCTGAAGCCGCAGTCCACATAAGTGATTTCAGCTGTGACACCCGCTGCCAGGTCAGATAGCAGGAAGGCGGCCACATTGCCCACATCTTCAATCGTGACGTTGCGGCGCAGCGGGGCAGAGTCGGCAATGCGCGAGAGCAGCTTGCCAAAGTCTTTGATGCCGCTGGCAGCCAGGGTTTTGATGGGGCCAGCGCTGATGCCGTTGGTGCGAATGCAGCGCCCGTCTTCGGTGCGGCCTACGGCCTCGGCCAGGTAGCGCACCGAGGCTTCCAGCGAAGCCTTGGCCAGGCCC
>CAZMMM010000205.1:0-4453 GCA_964567385.1 uncultured Comamonas sp. | reverse complement strand
ACCCGGGCAACCGCTGGTGGGGCCTGTCGCAGCGCGAGCGCACCATCTTCTACGCCGCTGACCGTGTGCAGCCTAGCCAGTTGAGCACCTACGAAGACCTGGCCGACCCCAAGTGGAAGGGCAAGCTGTGCCTGCGCACCAGCAAGCAGACCTACACCCAGTCGCTCACCGCCATGATGGTGGCCAAACACGGCGTAGAAAAAGCCGAAGAAATTGCCAAGGGCTGGGTCAGCAATCTGGCCGGTGATGTCTTCACCAACGACGCCAGCCTGCTCCAAGCCATTGCCGCCGGCCAGTGCGATGTGGGCATTGCCAACACTTACTACTATGGCCGTATCCTGTCTAAAGAGGCAGACTTCAACCAGCAAGTCAAGCTGTTCTGGGCCAACCAGGGTATTGAGGGTGATGGTGCCCACGTCAACCTGTCCGGCGGCGGTGTCACTGCCCATGCCAAAAACCCTGAAGGCGCACGCAAGCTGCTGGAGTGGCTGTCCTCCAAAGAGGTGCAGACCGCCTACACCCACGGCACTTATGAAAGCCCCATCAACCAGCAGGCTGAGGCTGACCCCATCGTCCAAGCATGGGGCAAGTTCACCCCCAGCCCGCTCAACGCAGCCGACATTGGCTCCAAACAAGCCGAGGCCATCCGACTGCTTGACCGCGTAGGCTATCGCTAATGCCTGCACACCATGCCGCGCCAGCCCAGCGCTGGCGCGGTGTTGTTCTCGCCCTACCCATTGCGCTGATTACCCTGGTGCCGCTGCTGTCGGTGCTGGGGCTGGCGCTCACCCCCCAGCCTGATATCTGGCAGCACCTGTGGCAGCATGTCTTGCCACGCGTTGCCTGGAATACCCTGACCCTCATGCTGCTGGTCGGCAGCTTGGTACTGGTCGTGGGCGTGCCCCTGGCCTGGCTGACTGCCATGTGCGACTTTCCGGGGCGGCGCTTTTTTGCCTGGGCGCTGGTGCTGCCCCTGGCCATGCCCGCCTATGTTCTGGCCTTTGTACAAATGGGGCTGTTTGAATATGCCGGGCCGGTGCAAACCCTGCTGCGCCAGCTGGTAGGCAGCAGCCGCTGGTTTCCCGACATTCGCGGCAGCCTATGGGGGCTGGTGCTGGTGCTGGTCATGGCCTTCTACCCCTATGTGTACCTGATGGCCCGCAGCGCCTTTCTAACCCAGGGCAATCGCTGCATGGAAGTGGCTCAGGCGCTGGGACACAGCCCGGTAGCGGGCTTTTTTAAAGTCGCCCTGCCGCTGGCGCGCCCCTGGATAGGCGCTGGCTTGGCTTTGGCCTTGATGGAGGTGCTGGCCGACTTTGGCGCGATTGCCGTCTTTAACTACGACACCTTCACCACCGCACTCTATAAGTCTTGGTTTGACCTGCACAACATTGGTGCAGCTGCACAACTAGCCAGCCTGCTCACTCTAGCCGTCTTGCTGCTGCTGGCTGCCGAGCAGCGCTCGCGCAGCGCCCAGCGCTTTCACGTTGCCCAGCCCCAACACCATCGCCAGCGCCTAAGCCGTGGCCAAGGCTGGTTGGCCGCTGCCGCCTGCGCCCTGGTGTTTGCCGCTGCCTTTGCCGTGCCCATGGTGCAAATCATTGCCTGGGCGCTCTCCGTCTGGCGTGAAGACCTGGATGCCGCCTACTGGGGCTATGCCTGGAACACCCTCTACTTGGCCTTGATTACCGCCAGCATTACCACCGTGCTGGCCCTGCTGCTGGCCTGGATACGCCGCCGCCATGACGACACCCGCACCAGCTGGATGGTGCGCCTGGCCGTACTGGGCTATGCCATGCCCGGCGTAGTGCTGGCAGTGGGCGTATTCCTGCCCATTGCCTGGCTAGACGCGCAGCTAATAGCGCTGATGCGCCCCTTTGGTATTGAAACCCTGGGTCTTATCAAAGGCAGCCTGGCCGCCATGCTGCTAGCACTGGCCGGACGCTTTCTGGCCGTGGCTTATCAAGCCACCGATAGCGCCATGCAGCGCATCACCCGCAGCCAGGAAGAAGCCTGCGCCAGCCTGGGGCTTAGCCCTTGGCAAACCCTGCGCCGCCTGCACCTGCCGCTACTACGCACGGGCTTGCTGTCGGCCTTTTTAATGGTGTTGGTGGATGTGATGAAGGAAATGCCCATCACCCTCATGACGCGCCAGTTTGGCTGGGACACCCTGGCTGTGCGCGTCTTCCAGCTCACCTCAGAATCCCTTTGGGACCAGGCCGCCCTGCCCGCCTTGGCCATTGTGCTGGTCGGTCTGCTACCCGTCATTTTGCTGGTACTGCACACCGAAAAAACACCGGCCACACAACAGTAAAAACAGTGAAAGCGGATAAAGAAGAAGGCACTCGCTCACCATGCTCCAAGTCAACACCGTCAACCTCGGCTACGGCCATCAACAAGTCGTACATGCCGCCCAGCTACAACTGAGCAAGGGGGAGGTGGGCTGTCTGCTCGGCCCTTCGGGTTGCGGCAAAACTACGCTACTGCGCGCCATTGCCGGCTTTGAGCCAGTGCGCAGCGGCAGCATACTGCTGGCGGGCCAAACCATTGCCCAACCCCACACCAGCCTGCCACCGCAAGAGCGCGACATTGGCATGGTGTTCCAAGACCACGCCCTGTTTCCCCACCTCACAGTAGCAGGCAATATCGCCTTTGGCCTGCACCAATGGCCCGCTGCAGAGCGCGGCCCGCGTGTAGAAGAAATGCTGGCCCTGGTCGGCTTGCAAGGCCGGGGCGATAGCTGGCCGCACCAACTCTCAGGCGGCCAACAACAGCGCGTAGCCCTGGCGCGTGCCCTGGCACCCAGGCCGGGGCTGCTGCTGCTGGATGAACCCTTCTCCAGCCTGGATACCAGCATGCGCGAGACGATTGCGCGTGAGGTGCGAGCCATACTCAAACAAGCGCAAACCACCGCTTTAATGGTCACCCACGACCAAAACGAAGCCTTTGCCATTGCCGACAGCATTGGCGTGATGACGCAAGGCCGCCTCCTGCAATGGGACAGCGCCGTGCAGGTGTATTGCCAGCCCGCCACCCCCGAGGTTGCGCAATTTGTAGGCGAAGGCGTGCTGCTACCCGCCCACAACGCCGGTGCAGCAGGCTTGCAAACTGCCCTGGGCTGCCTGCCTACCCAGCACCCGCATTACAGCCACGACGACAGCAGCGCAGGCCCGCTACAAGTGCTGCTGCGCCCAGAGCACCTCACCCTCACGCCCCAAGGCCACAGCGCCACCGTGGTGCAACGCACCTTTAGGGGCAGCCACTTTGTTTATCAACTGCAATTACCTGATGGCCTGCAAGTCATGGCGCAAGCGCCGCTGCATGCCTTGCATGAGCCGGGGGCGGTGGTGCGGGTGGGGCTGAGCCTAGCTTAATCGGGCGCAAACACCCGCTCTGCCAAGGGCAGCCACAGCGCTGCTACTGACCCCTTTCAGCAAAAACTAATGAAAAAAACTCATTATTCGGTGAAGTAATACCATTTTACTTCATCAACACATCTTCCTATCATCGCCCCCATTGTTCGCTCACACCTAGACCTTCTAGGCATCTGGGCAGTCAGCAGTGCAGCGGGGGCTTTCCGACTGGTCACTGTTCTGAGCGAACTACTTTTTTCAATACCCGCTCAACACAGTTACAGAGTCACCATGCCGCAAGAATTTAGCTTCAGCGTTAAAAGCATTTGCTTTGACGAAAACTACCAGCCCTCCAGCAGCACCCGCGCTACCACCAATTTTGCCAATCTGGCGCGGGGCGAAAGCCGCCAGCAGAACCTGCGCAACGCGCTCAGGATGATTGACAACCGCTTTAACGACTTGGCGCATTGGGACAACCCCAACGGCGAGCGTTACGCGGTAGAGCTGGAAATCATCTCGGTAGAAATGAGCCTGGATGCCCAAAACGGTCAAAACGGTCAAAGCGGTCAAAACGGCCAAGCGCTATTCCCGCTGATTGAGATTCTGAAAACCACCATCTTTGACAAAAAGACCCAGCAGCGCATTGAGGGCATTGCGGGCAACAACTTCTCGTCCTACGTGCGTGATTACGACTTCAGCGTTTTGCTGCCGCAGTACAACCTGCACCGCACAGAATTTGCCACCCCCGATGATTTTGGCGACCTGCACGGCAAGCTGTTTAAGCAGTTTGTGCAGTCCAACACCTACCAAAAGCATTTCAGCAAGCTGCCGGTGATTTGCATCAGCGCCTCTACCAGCAAGACCTATCAGCGCACTGGCAACCAGCACCCTGTGCTGGGCTTTGAATACCAGCAAAACGAGCTGTCTTCCACTGATCGCTATTTTGGAAAAATGGGAATGCAAGTGCGCTTTTTTATGCCGCCCAACAGCAACGCCCCCCTGGCCTTCTATTTCTATGGCGACCTGCTGGCCGACTACACCAGCCTGGAGCTGATTAGCACCATCAGCACCATGGAAACTTTCCAGAAAATTTACCGCCC
>CAZMMM010000204.1:3055-4474 GCA_964567385.1 uncultured Comamonas sp. | reverse complement strand
GCTACCTAACGCCTGCCACCCGTGCGCAGGCAGATACAGGGCAAAGGGCATACCCTGATTGATTCTGGCCCTAGCAAAAATTTTGCCTCTGTCAAGGGGGCTAGAATGATTCACATGCCCTTCGCCACTTCTGCGCAACGCCTGTACAGCCCCATGCCACCTCTTGAAAACACTGACTGGAAGCTACTCAAGCAACTTCATCAGCAAATCGCCGCTCAACAAGCCCTGCGTATTGAGCAGGGTGCTGAGGTTCACCCTCAGGCCTATTTAGTCAGCCCCAGTCAGGATGGTTCTGCGCAATTGGCAGAGCTGTCCAAGCATTTTGTCGAAGACTTGCTGAGTCAAGCCGATGGCCAGCAACAGCTGGCCAAATACCTGGCAGATGCCTTGCGCCCAGGCAGTAGCACCCAGCAGCACATCGCCCAAGCCTATGGCTTTAACGCGCGCTACACCCTGAGCTGCCAGGAAGCGGCCCTGCCCCAAGCTGATGGCAGCCAGCAGGCAGTGCTGATGGTGTTGTTGCATGGTCAGGGCTTTGCCCTACCCGTCTTCCACGCGATTGAAGAGCAGGCAGAGGGGCGGCGCTGCGAATTGCGCCCCTTCCCCGGCCTGGACGAAATCCAGGCTGTGCAAGACCTCTTGCAGCAGCGCATGCAGCAAGAAAGCCAAAGCATCCACTAAACCAAGGCACACCAGCAGCCTGGCTAGACCTCTAGGCGACGGCACTCCCCAAGCGCCATAAGCTGGTGACTTCAGCTGCCCTGGCAGCGTGTAAAGAATCGTTACGGTCTTGAGTCTTGGGATGCTGGGGGCGGGTATCCAGGCGGCCCAGTACCTGCAGGCCGGCTTGCTCAATCCATTGCAACAATTGCTGGCGGCTGCGCAGGCCCAAGTGCTCAGCCAGGTCTGAAAGAATCAGCCAGCCCTCACCACCAGGCAAGAGGCGCTCTTGCAGACCCGCCAAAAATCCACGCAGCATGCGGCTGTCGGGGTCATACACCGCTTGCTCCAAGCTGGTGCTGGCACGTACAGGCAGCCAAGGCGGATTGCACACAATCAGCGCGGCTTGGCCCGCCGGGAATAAATCCACCTGCCGCAACTGTACAGCGGAGGCCAGGCCTAGACGCTCTAAATTTTCTTGCGCACAAGCCAAGGCGCGTGCCGAAGCGTCTGTGCCAACGATATGAGCTAGCCCACAGTGGGCCAGCACCGCCGCCAAAACGCCTGTGCCCACACCAATATCCCAAACTGGCGCTTGCTTATTGGCCTGAAGCAAAGCAGGCAGCGCTGCTTGTGCCAGCAAATCCACATACTCCCCACGCACGGGGGAGAACACACCGTAATGGGGGTGGATGCGGTCATAAACGGCTTTGCCAGGGCTTTGCAAGGCAGCAATGGACACGCCTTTTTTACGCCATT
>CAZMMM010000204.1:720-3045 GCA_964567385.1 uncultured Comamonas sp. | reverse complement strand
TGATGATGCCCAGCAGCTCACGCAAAGCCAGTACCTTGGCTTGGCCGCTGGCAGCCTGCAAGCCCCAGGCCTGACGGCAAGCAGCCTGCACCGAGGGGGCGCGACGCAGGGGAATTTGCTCATCCGCCGTCAAGGGTAAAAGCAGGCTGCCCAGGATATGGGCACGCCTGGCCTGCACCTGGCGCTGCTGGTGAAATGCCTGCGCGCGCTGCTCTGGGGAGGTGCTATTGCTGGCTTGGCCTGCCTGCTGCTCTTTGTCCCCTTTACGGGGTTTGCGTGCTGGTTTTTTAGGCGTATCCACACGCCGCTGCAAGGCTTGCAAGAGCTGGCGGGCGTTAAAAAAATCGCCCTGCCAAAGCAGGGCGGCTCCTTCGCAAATAAGGCGGTAGGCGGTATCAGCGGCCATCTGGTCATCCGCCAATACCAAGCGTTGTGGGGCTTTACGCCCCGCTTCGCTGTGCCACAAGGCTTGCTGCGGCTGGCCGTCATGTTCCCAGGCCAGCGTATCAGCAGCGGTGGTGCTCTTGCTATTAGACATTGAGGGTACGCTGCAAGCGCACTTCCTCAATTTTGATAGCGCCCACTTGGGCAGTTTTGGCCGTGGTCATTTCGCGCTTGAACCCTGCCAGCTCATGAAAGCGCAAAGCGCGCTCATTGCGCAGGGGAACCCAGGCTGTCACATTCGTGCAACCTTCTTCACGCAAGCCTTCACGGGCTGCATCCCACAGGGTGACACCTACGCCCTTGTCCCAGTGGCTGGGGGCAGCGTAAATGGCCCAAATCTCGCCCGTGGTCTGGCGCGACTTGGCATCACGAGAGCGGTCAAAACCAACAAAGCCCACGATTTTGTCGCCATCAATGGCTACTTGTACTTGGGGCTCACAAAACTCAATGGCCTCACGCCAATAGGCTTGGCGCTTTTCAACCGAAGACATGCCTTTGAGCTGATCGTCTGGGACTATGCCGCGGTATGCCTCAACAGCAGCGGCTGTATGGATCTGTGCAATAGCCTTGGCATCACGAAGAGTAGCGGGGCGAACCTGATAGTGGGTAGTCATGGGGGAAATCAGAACAAAAACGAATAAGGGAAAACGAAGACGGCGATTGTCTGTGAATTCGTTTTTTTTGCCTAATTTTGGTGTATGTAGCCATAAAAGCCGCTATGGCTGCTATAGCTTTCTTGCCCTGCTGCTACGGATGTGGTAGCGCAGCTATAGCTCGCGGGCTTGTACATCCGTAACTTCAGCGGTAGCCACCTGGGGCAATACGCCGCTGCGGCGGCTCGGGGCTGCGGCTTCGCCTCGGGTTTTGGCGGCAAAACCCTGGGCTTGCGCGCGCATATTCTGCCAAGAGCGCCAAGATGCCCCGGCCCCGCCCATAGGCATGACCCAAGGCCTAACGGGCCGCCCCGTCAAGCGCGCCCAGGCTGCACGGATGCTCCACAGCAGCAGCAACACCCCTGCCACGGCCAACAGGCCTACAAACAAAACCAAGCCTGTTACCAGCAAAACAGCCCGCACAGCCAAGTGGGTGAGGTTCAATAGCAAGGCGTTCAAAACACAATCCTTTCCGGTAGGGGGCCGCTTTGCCCCAGAAAAAAAGGCTGCTACCCCTGTGAAAGGGCAACAGCCTACAGCTTACTACGCCTGCTCTGGCACCATGGCCTCATGGGTAAAACTAAACACCCCGGGGGCTTGCACTGGATCAACACTGACGGCAATTGCCGACTTGGGCGGGAATTTGCCTTCCAGCAACTCACGCGCTAGCGGGTTTTCAATACGCTGCTGAATGGCACGCTTGAGCGGTCTGGCGCCAAACACTGGGTCAAAACCCACTTTAGCCAGCTCATCCATGGCCTGCTCAGACACTTGCAAGGACAAATCCATCTTCTCCAGGCGCTGGCGCAGGTACTGCAGCTGGATGCTGGCAATCGAGCGGATATGCTCCGCGCCCAAGCCGTGAAAGACCACGGTTTCATCAATGCGGTTCAAAAACTCAGGGCGGAAATGCGTCTTGAGTTCATCCCATACCGCATCTTTAATATCCTGCGCATCCTGCCCCACCATGTTTTGAATCATGTGTGAGCCGATATTGCTGGTCATCACAATCACCGTGTTTTTGAAATCCACGGTGCGCCCCTGGCCGTCAGTGAGGCGACCATCGTCCAAGACTTGCAGCAGCACGTTGAAAACATCGGGATGGGCTTTTTCCACCTCGTCCAGCAGCACCACCGAATAGGGCTTGCGGCGCACCGCCTCGGTCAGATAGCCGCCCTCCTCATAGCCCACATAGCCCGGAGGCGCACCAATCAGGCGGGCGACGCTG
>CAZMMM010000204.1:0-710 GCA_964567385.1 uncultured Comamonas sp. | reverse complement strand
CTCGCTCATGTCGATGCGCAGCAAATGCTCCTCGCTATCGAACAGGAAGTCGGCCAGCGCCTTGCACAGCTCGGTTTTACCCACGCCCGTAGGCCCTAAAAACAGGAAGCTGCCCAACGGGCGATTAGGGTCAGACAGGCCCGAGCGCGAACGGCGAATGGCGTTTGCCACAGCAGAAACCGCCTCGCTCTGACCAACCACGCGCTGGTGCAAGCGCTCTTCCATGCGCAGCAGCTTGTCTTTTTCACCTTGCAGCATTTTTGCCACGGGGATGCCTGTAGCGCGGCTGACCACCTCAGCAATTTCCTCCGCGCCCACTTGGGTGCGCAGCAGCTTGTTGGGCGTGGCGTTCTCGCCCGCCTGCTCGGCCCTCCTCCTCGCTGGCCTGGGCGGCTTTAAGGCGCTTTTCCAGCTCAGGCAACTTGCCGTATTGCAGCTCGGCGACCTTGGCTAAATCGCCTTTGCGCTGGAGCTCTGCAATTTGCAGACGCACCTGGTCGATGTCTTTACGCAGTTGTTCGCTGCCTTGGGCGCTGGCTTTTTCGGCCTTCCAGATATCTTCAAGATCGGCGTATTCGCGCTCTAACTTCTCCAGTTCTTCTTCAATCAGCGCCAGGCGTTTTTGCGAGGCTTCATCGCTTTCCTTTTTGACGGCTTCGCGCTCAATTTTGAGCTGAATCATGCGCCGCTCCCGCTTGTCCATGACTTCG
>CAZMMM010000203.1:0-4477 GCA_964567385.1 uncultured Comamonas sp. | reverse complement strand
GGCCTGCAAGTCAAAATTGCCCACCGCCACGAGCAGTTCAAAATTGACGGCATCAAGGCCAAAGCCAACCAAGCCTTGGATGTCTTGCAAGCCCTGTACGAAATGGCGGATGCGCCCATCACCGAGGAGCAGGTGCAGCTCATGCTGGCGGGCGATAGCGCCATGCTGCAAGCCGACCCTGACGGGCTAGAACTGCACACCCGCCGGGGCAACCTGCGGGCGCGTACACCCAACCAAGCCTTGTACCTAGACAACATGGCGCAGCACGACATTACCTTGGGCATTGGCCCCGCTGGCACGGGCAAAACCTATCTGGCCGTGGCCTGCGCGGTGGATGCCCTGGAAAAAAGCGCCGTGCAGCGCATTGTGCTAACCCGCCCTGCCGTGGAGGCGGGCGAACGCCTGGGCTTTCTACCCGGTGATTTAACGCAGAAGGTGGACCCCTATCTGCGCCCGCTGTATGACGCGCTCTATGACTTGATGGGCTATGAAAAAGTGCAAAAAGCCTTCGAGCGCAATGTGCTGGAGATTGCCCCCCTGGCCTTTATGCGCGGCAGAACGCTGAATAACGCCTTCGTCATCCTGGATGAGGCGCAGAACACCACGCCCGAGCAGATGAAGATGTTCCTCACCCGCATCGGCTTTGGTGCCAAGGCAGTGATTACCGGCGACGTGAGCCAGATTGACCTGCCCAAGGGCACACCCAGCGGCCTGATTGATGCCGAGCGGGTGTTAAAGCGCGTGCGCGGCATTGCCATTTCGCGCTTTGGCAGTCAGGACGTGGTGCGCCACCCGCTGGTGGCCCGCATCATCGATGCCTACGATGCCCAGGGCAGATAAGGGGAGGGGCAATCATGGCTTTGCAGCAACTCACCCTGTCTTTGCAGTTTGGCGCGGGTATTGAAGAGGTGGCCCAGCACCGCGCAGTGCTCAAGCGCCACCGCGTGATGCGCTGGATACGCCACGCCCTGAGTGACGATGCTGAGATGACCGTGCGCATTGTGGGCACAGAGGAGGGGCAGCAGCTCAACCACAGCTATCGCCAAAAGGACTACGCCACCAATGTGCTGACTTTTGACTACCAGCAGCAGCCCGTGGTGCTGGCGGATTTGGTGCTCTGCGCCCCCGTGGTAGCGCGTGAGGCGCAGGAGCAGGGCAAGAGCCTGGAGGCGCATTACGCCCATTTGCTGGTGCATGGCACTTTGCATGCCCAGGGCTGGGACCATGAAACCAGCGAGGAAGATGCGCAGGAGATGGAAGCGTATGAAATCGCCATCCTGCATGAAATGGGCTACGCCAACCCCTATGCCTGAGTTTATGCCTCGGGTGGGTTAGAGCAGAACAGCGATTGCAAGTTGTTCATCAACGCCAGAATGCGCTCGTCAGCAAGCCGGTACCAGATGTATTTGCCTTCGCGGCGGGTGCTGACCACGCCTTCGCGGCGCATGATGGCCAGTTGCTGCGACAGGCTGGGCTGATGGATGTTGGTGAGCTGTTCCAGGTCGCTGACGGTGCGCTCCTGCACAGCCAGCTGGCATAGCAGCAATAGGCGGTCGGCATTGCCCAGGAGTTTGAGGGTGTCCACCACCTCGCCAGCGTGGGCACGCATGGCTTGCAGGTCAAGGGCGGGCTTGGAGGCGGATAGGTTCATGGCAAAAAAGATAGGCAGTAAGGCAGGCTGATAAGAAGAGTGACTGGGTAGCAGGTAACAATTGCTTGCTTATACTGTACAAAGTTTGTAACTGTTGACCACCACAATCCCCCCACTCTCTTTATGGAGTTTTTTGCATGAGTACTTTTGACCATGCTGGCTTGACCGGCAATATCAACAACGCCTTGAAGACTTTTCGCCAATCGCAAAGCGAGGTGATGAAGGGTTTTGCCCAAATGGTGCAAGCCTCCATGGCCGATGGCGCGATTGATGCCAAAACCAAAGAGCTGATTGCCCTGGCCATTGGCATCACGCAAAAATGCTCGGGCTGCATTGGCTTTCACGTGCAGGCTTTGCACAAGCTGGGCGCAACCCGCACCGAGCTCGATGAGATGCTGGCCATCTGCGTGTACATGGGCGGCGGCCCCGCTTTGATGTACTGCGCCGAGGCTGTGGACTGCTGGGAAAAAATCGAGGCGAAGAAGGCTTAAGCCTCCCCCCTTCGCACCAGCGCTTCAAACGAACGCACAGGCCGCTTGCCTTGAAGGTAAGCGGCCTGTCTTGCTTTTAAGATAGCCCCTTTCCCCCGCAGCAGGGGGGGCAACAAGGAGACAAGTATGGAATGGTTAGGCCCACCCTCGCACGTGGTGCTGTTGCTGGCAGCGGCATTTGTGGCTGGGGCATTGAATGCGGTGGCAGGCGGCGGCAGCTTTTTGACGCTGCCCGCCCTGGTTTTTACAGGCGTGCCACCGGTTACGGCCAATGCCACGGGCACGGTGGCGCTGTTGCCCGGCTATGCCGCCAGCGCCTGGGGCTTTAAGGAAGACATGGCCGCGCCGCCGGGCTTGAGCATGGGGCAAAGCATTGGCCTATCGCTGATTGGCGGCGCAGGCGGTGCGGCGCTGCTGCTGGTTACGTCGAACGAGATGTTCAACAAAATCGTGCCCTGGCTGCTGCTGGCGGCCACCGCCTTGTTTGCCTTTGGCCCGCAGTTGCGTGCTTGGGCGGCGGGGCAGCAGCATAGTGCGCCTTCCACCACCAAGGCGGCGATTGGCATGTTTGCCGTGGCCTTTTATGGCGGCTATTTCAACGGCGGGCTAGGCATTTTGTGCCTGGCGCTGTTCGGCCTGCTGGGGCAGACCAACCTGAATGCCATGAATGGCATGAAGAACCTGGTCTCTGCTCTGCTGACGGCCATTGCCGTGGGGGTGTATGCCGCAGGCGGCATCGTGCAATGGCCGCAAGCGCTGTTGATGATGGTGGCTGCCACCGCAGGCGGCTATGGCGGCGCACGCCTGGCACGCAAGCTGCCTGCGCCGGTATTGCGCTGGGGCATTGTGGCCACGGGGTTGGTGATGGCAGTGCTGTTCTTTCTTAAAACTTAATTGGCATTTACCTCTGGCGGGTCTGCTCGCGGTAGCTGTGTGGGGGCTGGCCCAGCCATTGCGCAAAGGCGCGGCCAAAGCTTTTTTCGCTGGCAAAGCCGCAGGCCAGGGCAATGCGTTTCAGCGGCAGGTCAGTGCGTTGCAGCAGGGCGCAGGCGCGCTGGCGGCGTACCTCGTCTTTTAAGGTTTGCAGGCTGGTGTTGGCTTGTTGTAGTTGGCGGTGCAGGCTGCGTGGGGCCAGGTGCAGCAGCTCGGCCAGGCTGTCTGCTGTGTGGGCACATTGCGGGTGGGCAGCCAGCGCTTGGCGCACACGCTGAACGGTGTCCGGGCTGGAGCGATAGGGCCGCACCTGAATGGGCAGAGCGCGTTGCAGCATGGCGCTCAGCGCCGCCTCATCACGCACCAGGGGCTGGGTAAGTGGCTGGGCAGGCAGCTCCAGGCAGGCCAGCGGGGCCGAGAAACGCAGCGGCGCAGCAAACAGCAGGTGATAGACCTGTGCATGGGGTGGGGCGGCAAACGGGAAGTGCGCACGTTGCAGGGGCAAGGGAGCATCCACCAGCCAACTGGCAAAACCGTGCAGATTGCGCAGCACTGATAGCAGACAAAACTCGTGCATGGCCCCCAAGTCGCGCAGGCAATGCAGCTCAATACGCGCCAGCGGCCCCTGGGTGTGCAGGCGCAACTCAATATCCTCGGTCAATAGATTGTGGTGGCGGCACCAGCGGGCGATGGCTAGGCCCAGATTGGGGCTGCTGATGCTGGCCCGCGCCAGCATGCCGTAGCTGCCCCAGGGCAGGCGGCGGCTGAACCAGCCCAGTGCCTCGTCATCCAGCTCACGCATGGCGTGCTGGCACAGCAGCTCCATTTGCAAGGCGGTAATGCGGGCATGGGCATGCTGCACGGCAGATGGCGCAATTTGTGCCGCAGCCAAGGCCCCGTCTGCCGCCATGCCACGCTGCTGGTAGGCCAGCACCACGGCCTGCACAAAAGCCATAGGTGTAAGGGCGGCTTGGGTGGCATGCAAGGCTTTGGGTGGGCGGCTATGGTGTAGGGCAGGGGTGGTCATAGCCCGCATTATGGGATAGGTGGTGGCAGTTATTGCAACCCTTATGACCGCATATAAACAAAGTGAGGGGCTATGCTGCAAGACAGTTTCCCTGTAGAGCGAAACAGCTACAGGGCTAGAAGCAGCTGAGACGCAAAGGAAGAGACAGCGGTATGACAAGCACCCCCGCCCCCCTGACCACCAGCCACGCCCGTGGCGTAACCGATACCCCCCTGATTGAACAAACCATTGGCGATTTTTTTGCTGATATGGCTGCCCGCCAAGGCGAGCGCGAGGCGCTGGTCAGCCGCCATCAGGGCTTGCGCTATACCTACACCGGACTGCATCGCGCCGTGCGTCAATTGGGCAGCGCCTTGCTCAGTTTGGGATTGGAAA
>CAZMMM010000202.1:0-4503 GCA_964567385.1 uncultured Comamonas sp. | reverse complement strand
CGCTGCGCCAGCCCTTCGGCAATGGCGGTTTTGCCCACGCCCGGCTCGCCAATCAGCACGGGGTTGTTTTTGGTGCGTCGCTGCAAGACCTGAATGGCGCGGCGGATTTCATCGTCACGGCCAATCACTGGGTCGAGCTTGCCTTGGCGAGCGCGTTCGGTGAGGTCAAGGGTGTATTTTTTCAGGGCATCGCGCTGGCTTTCGCCTTCGGCGGTGTCCATGGTTTGGCCGCCGCGCACGGCGTTGATGGCCGCTTCAATGGCTTTGCGCGTCAGGCCGTGCTCTTTGGCGAGTTTGGCGGCTTTGACCTCGCTATCAGCCAGTGCCAACAGGTATAGCTCTGCAGCAATAAAGGCATCGCTGCGCTTGAGTGCTTCTTTTTCCGTGGCTTGCAGCAGCTTGCCCAAATCGGGGCCTAGCTGCACCTGGTCATGGCCTTGTACCTGGGGCAGTTGTTTCACGGCGTTTTCTACCGCGCTAGACAGCGCTGCCACATTCACCCCTGCGCGTTGCAGTAGGGCCTTAGGGCCGTCGTTCTGGCGCAGCAGAGCGGTCAGCAGGTGCAGAGGGTCGATATAGGCATGGTCATTGCCCAGGGCCAAGGTTTGCGCATCTGCAAGCGCCTCTTGGAACTTGGTAGTGAATTTGTCGATTCGCATAGTGTCAATTCCTTTTTTGGAAGATCAATTGATCACTACGTAATGCTGCAAAGGCGTTTTTCAAGCTCCAGAGGGCTGGCTCTGTACTGTGGCCTCCAAGCCTTCCTGCACCTCAAATGCCGTCTCTGCCCCCTCTGGCAATAGCTCCAGGGTGGCATGCAGGCCAGGCACGGCAGCCAGCAAGTCCTCCTCTACCTGAAGGCGCAGGCGGGCCGCCTTGCCCAGGCTCCAGTGCGCGGGCAGGTGCATGTGCAGCTGGGCAAAGCTGCGCTGCCCGGCACTGCGCGTAGCCAGGGCATCAAAATAGATATCGTCAGTGCTGTGGCGCTCCAGCACGGCCTCTAAAGCGACCAGCTGCTCAGGGTCAAGCGCCTCGTCCATCAGGCCTTGAGAGGCTTCCCAAATCAGCCTCCCCCCCTCCCGCAAAATATTGAGGGCAACCAGGATGGCTATCACCCCATCCAGCCACAGCCAGCCGGTCAGCAACACGCCTACCAAGGCCAGCAGTACGCCGGCAGAGGTCCAGACATCGGTAAGCAAGTGCCGTGCATCAGCTTCCAGCGCCACCGACTGGTGCACCCGCGAGGCACGCAGCATCACCAGCGCCAGCGCCCCGTTGAAAAGCGAGCTGAGCACGGATAGCCCCATGCCCCAGCCCAGCTCCTGCAAAGGCTGGGGGTAGAGCAGGCGCAGCACCGCTGCCCAAATAATGGCCAGGGCCGCACCCACAATCAAAATGCCTTCAAAGCCAGAGGAAAAATACTCCGCCTTGCTGTGGCCAAAGGGATGTTCCTCATCCGCTGGGCGCTGGGCAATTGTCACCATCAGCAGGGCAAACATGGCCCCCGCCAGGTTGACGAAAGACTCCAGTGCGTCAGACAGCAGACCTACTGAGTCCGTCAGCCACCAGGCCCCCATTTTTAAGGCAATGGTCAACAGCGCCACCGCAATGGACAGGCGCAGCAGCACAATGGGTGAGAGCTTTTGCCACAGTCTGCGCTCAGCTGCCATCAGTCTGCTCCTGCTGCCAGCGCTGCAAGGCGGCCTCGTCACTTTCGCGGGCATCCACCCAGCGCGCACCTTGCGGGGTTTGCTCTTTTTTCCAGAAAGGGGCCAGGCTTTTTAAGTAGTCCATGATGAACTCGCAGGCTGCAAAGCTCTCGCCCCGGTGGGCGCTGGTCACGGCTACCAGCACAATTTGCTCGGTAGGGGCCAGCAGGCCGACGCGGTGAATCACTCTTGCGCCCTCTAGCGCAAAGCGCTGGCATGCCTGCTGCAAAATTTCAGTAATGCTTTTTTCCGTCATGCCGGGGTAGTGTTCTAGCTCCATGCTAGAGACGCAATCGCCCGCATTGCGGTCACGCACCAAGCCGACAAAGCAGCAGGCCGCACCCACCTGTGCCTGACCAGCACGCAGGGCTGCCAGCTCAGTGGAAACATCAAAATCTTCGGTTTGAATAGATACGCTAAACATGGCACTTATTGTCGCAGCGCCTGTCAGCAGAGCAGAAAAAGCGGGCGCTAAGGCCCGCTGGGTAAAGGTGCTCTCGGAATGCGAATAATTGCTGTCGCTCTTTACACCTGTGTGCTATGCCGCTTGTGCTGCACCTTGGTCTTGAACTGGCTGGGTGTTATCTCAAAGCGCTGCTTGAAGGCATTGCTAAAGCCCGCCTGGTCGGTAAAGCCCCATTGGTAAGCCACATCAGCAATGCGTGTGGAGGCAGGGCAGCGCTCCAGATACTCACGAGCCGCTTGCAGGCGCAGCTCCCGAATCCATTCAGAGACGCTGTACTGCGCCTCTTGAAACAACATATGCAGATAGCGCGGTGACAGCCCGCAAGTGCTGGCAATCAGCGATGGCGTGAGCTGCGGGTTAGACAGGTTGGCGCGAATATAGACCTCAATACGTCGCAAATGCGCCTCGCGCACGGCAGAGTGCTCAGAGCGCACCACGCTGGGGTTGGACTCCAGCGCCAGAATCAGCAAGTCCACCAGATGCAGCCCCATCATGCTCAAGGCCTGACGTGGCTGGCTTTGCCAATGTGCCATTAAAAAGCGCAGATAGTTCATGAACAACTGCGCCGCCGGGGTTGTGGCATCCAGAGCAATAGCGCACAGCAAAGCGGGGTTGCGGATTCTGGCGCGCAGGGTGTCTCCCGGAATTTTCAGCACCCACATGGCATTGGCCTTGGGGTATTGAAAAAGAAATGGCTCGTTACTGTCCTCAATAATGAAGCCACCGGGGCGGCACCACACCTCACGGCGCATTTGCTCAAAGTAGATATCTGATACCTCGGGGATATTGATGAGATAACTATCCTGGGTGTTGTCGCAGTGAGTACCCAGGCGCTGATAACTCAGGGCATGGGTCTGCAGCCTGGAGACGGTCAGGGTGCCAAAATCCCAACACTCCAGCGAACCGTCAAAGCCCTCGTTCTGGCCAAAGCGCAGCTCCAGGTCAAAGTAAGTGTCTTTAATGACACTTTGCCAATACCCCCGCCTTGCCCAGTAGGGGTGCTGATTGGTCAGATGCTGTTGATGCATAGCCGCCTGTCTCCATCCATACGCCTGTTATCAGGTCTGTTGCTCTCTATCCACCGCCTAAGTTCGCACTGCTTACTGCGCCACTACAAACCAGGTTTTGCGTGCCTTGCTCAGCAGCAAGGCATACGCCAGCGCAGACACCACAAAGGTGGCAGGTGCTGACCAAGTCTGGGTTTGCGGGCTGTGCATCATGGCCAGCCCCACCATCGTGCCGCATACCCAGGCAGTCATGCCGCAGGGGTTGATGGCGGGCAGGCGCTCATGGCGGTATTCAATGGTATCGGCGAACAGGCGACCGTAGGTGGGCGTGATGATGTGCGTCAGGGCAATCCCTACCCAAGCCACCACAAACACCCCTTGATAGGCCAGCGCCTGCAAGATGTAGCTGAACACATCAGCCAGCATGATGAAGTAGGAAATCGCCCCCACCAACACCGCACACACCCAGCGCTGCATGCGCAGCCCCAGCAAACGCCCGACAAAAGCCTGCAAATTATTGGTTGCCAGATGGAAGTTGGCTGTATTGATACGGGTCTGCGTGGCCCAGATAAAAATCAGCCCACCCAGGCCCATCAGCTTGAGCAGGCTTAACACCACCCCAGCCTCACCTTGTGCCTGCAAGTTGTGCACCAGGAAGATGCCCACCAGGCCGCTAAAGAAAAACGTCACTAAATAAAACGGCACACCAAAGTTGAACCAGGCGTGGTATTTGCTGTCCTGCGGGCGGCCATAGCGGGCGTAGTCAAAGGTGTACATCATCAGCACCCACACGCCCATGTAGTAGGTAAAGCAGTTCCACCAGCCGGTGGGGGATGCGCCCTCCTGAGGCTGCATGTACAACCAGTCGCTGCTGTAACCGTTTTGGCTGATGACCATCACCACCGCCGCAGCCAAGCCCAGCAGATAGAGCGGCAGCAGCACGCCATTGAGCCGGTCCAGCCACGCCTGAATGCTGCCAAAGACCATGGCCATGCCGTACACCACCACAATCAGATAGGCCAGATTCAGCGGAATGGCCGGGAAGTAGTCCGCCAGTGCCACTGCCATCACAGAGCTTTCAAACACGCCGTAATACAGCGCTGTGGCAAAAAAGATAAAGGTCGCCAGCATCGCCCCCAAGTTGCCAAACAGCACCCGAGAAAACAGTGCCACTGACAGCCCTGTGCGAATGGCATAACTGCTGATGATGCCGTTGATGACCCCATACACCACCACCGACAGCAGCATGCCGATGATGGCGTTCAGCGTACCGAACTGCTGCGCCAATGAAGCGGCCACGACCAAGTAAAACATGGCACTG
>CAZMMM010000201.1:0-4517 GCA_964567385.1 uncultured Comamonas sp. | reverse complement strand
TCAACACGATAAACCATACGGTGCTCGCTTTACCAGCTCTCGTTCAACGCCTTTGCCAGCGTTCAGTTGCGCGGCTGCCGAAAGAAGACGCTTGGCATTGGCGGGTGTGCGCAAGAGGTAGGCTGTTTCCTCAAGCGCTTTGTAGTTTTCGAGCGAAAGCATCACAACGGACTGTTCGCCGCTGCGGGTAATGATCAAAGCTGTACAGAAATAAATGCTTATTGGCAAGCATTACACGCTTCCCCCAGCCAAGGGAGAGCACCCCGTAAACTATCCCCATCTGCCCACCCTTCACACATTTTCATTTCCCTCTTAATTTTTGGAGTTCTCCCCATGACCTTTTCCGCCCCCGTCAAAGACATGCTGTTTGCTATGGAGCACCTTGGCGGCCTAGAGCAGCTAGCCAGCAGCGTCCCCGCCTTTGAAGATGCCGGTTTGGACACTGCCGCCGCCGTACTGGAAGAATGCGCCAAGCTCTGCGAAGAAGTGGTCGCCCCCTTGAACGCAGTAAGCGACAACCAGCCCTCCAGCTTTGCCGACGGCAGCGTTACCACCTCCCCCGGCTTCAAGCAAGCCTACGAGCAATTTGTGCAAGGCGGCTGGCAAGGGCTGAAACACAGCGCCGACTGGGGCGGCCAGGGTCTGCCCAAAACCATAGGCGCAGCTTGCGACGAAATGCTGCACAGTGCCAGTCTAAGTTTTGCCCTGTGCCCCATGCTCACCGATGGGGCGATTGAAGCGCTGCTCACCGCCGGTAGCGATACCCTCAAAACCCAATACCTGGAAAAACTCACCAGCGGCGAATGGACAGGCACGATGAACCTGACCGAGCCGCAAGCCGGCTCTGACCTGTCGCAAGTGCGCAGCAAGGCCAGCCCCCAAGCCGATGGCAGCTACAAAATCAGCGGCACCAAAATCTTCATCACCTACGGCGAGCACGATATGGCTGAGAACATCATCCACCTGGTGCTGGCGCGGGTTGATGGTGCGCCCGAGGGGGTGAAGGGCATCAGCCTGTTTGTGGTTCCTAAATTTCTGCTCAATGCCGATGGCAGCTTGGGCGCGCGTAATGATGTGGATTGCGTCAGCATCGAGCACAAACTGGGCATCAAGGCCAGCCCTACCGCCGTGCTGCAATTTGGCGATAACGGTGGCGCTATCGGCTATCTGGTCGGCGAGGAAAACCGTGGGCTGGAATACATGTTCATCATGATGAACGCCGCCCGTTACGCCGTCGGCCTGCAAGGTGTGGCTGTGGCCGAGCGCTCTTACCAGCAAGCCGTGCAATACGCTCGCGAGCGCGTGCAAAGCCGCCCTGTTGATGGCAGCAGCAAGCAGGGCGTGGCCATCATCGAACACCCCGATGTGCGCCGTATGTTGATGACCATGCGTGCCCTCACCGAAGGCTGCCGCGCCACCGCCAGCCTGGCCGCTGGCGCTTTTGACCGCGCCCACCACCACCCCGACGAGGCACAACGCGAGGCCAGCGCCACTTTGTATGAATTTCTGGTTCCGCTGGTCAAAGGCTTTGGCACTGAGATGAGCCAGGAAGTCACCAGCCTGGGCGTACAAGTGCATGGCGGCATGGGCTTTATCGAAGAAACCGGCGCAGCCCAGCACTACCGCGACAGCAAAATCCTCACCATCTACGAAGGCACGACCGCCATTCAAGCCAACGATTTGGTAGGGCGCAAAACCGCCCGTGATGGAGGTGCAACTGCACGCGCCATAGCCGCCGACATCGCCGCCACCGAAGCCGCCCTGCAAGCCAGCGGCAGCAATGCCGCCACCCGCACTGCTGCCCAGCTTGCCCACGCCCGCCAAGCCTTTGAGCAGGTGGTGGACTTTATCGCCAGCCAAGCCAAAACAGCGCCTAATGCGGTGTACGCCGGCAGCGTGCCCTACCTGATGCTGACGGGCAATCTGGTGGCGGGATGGCAAATGGCACGCGCTCTGCTAGTGGCCGAGCAACAACTGGCCGCCAGTCAAGACAGCGCCTTTATGCAGGCCAAGATTGCCACTGCCCTGTTCTATGCCGAGCATCTGCTGCCCCGCGTCAGCGCCCAGGCTAATAGCGTGCTGCATGGTGGCGAAAGCGTCTGCGGGATGGATTTAGCCGCGTTTTAAGACAAAAAACTGTCACGCTCTGCCGCTATAGCGACAATTCAGCGCCTGTCAGCACCCGCCTTGCGCTATGGTGCTGCACAGGCGCTGCGTTTATTGGCTTACGCAGCGCCAAAGATTGGATTAGGAGAACACCCCCATGAGCACCACCCCCGAACTGCATTGCGAAGTACGCGGCCAAGTCGGCTTTATCACCCTCACCCGCCCCAAGGCGCTCAACGCCCTGTCTCTGGGCATGGTGCGCGGCCTGCTGGCACAACTGCTGGCCTGGCGCGATGACCCCCAAGTGCTGGCCATAGCCATTCGCGGCAGCAATAAAGAAGGGCCGTTTGGCCACTTCTGCGCAGGCGGGGATATCCGCTTTCTGCACCAGGCCGTGCTGGACGGCAACCCGCAGGTAGATGACTTCTTTACTGAGGAATACACCCTCAACCACCTGATTTTTAGCTACCCCAAGCCCTATATCGCCTTTATGGATGGCGTAGTCATGGGCGGCGGCATGGGCATCAGCCAGGGAGCGAGTCTGCGCATCGTCACCGGCAATTCCAAGCTGGCCATGCCTGAGACGCTGATTGGCCTCTTCCCCGATGTGGGCGGCGGCTACTTCCTCTCGCGCTGCCCCGGCCATGTGGGCGAGTGGCTGGGTCTGGCCGGTGAATCCCTGGGCGCATCAGAGGCCATGGCCTTTGGCTTGGCGGATGCCTATCTACCCGCCCAAGAGCAGGCCAGCCTGTGGGATGACCTGGGCCGCCAGCCCTTTAACAGCAGCAGCGCCGTACAAGACTACGCCCAGGCACGTTGCCGCAGCACCCCACCTGCCGCTGCGCGTGACACCAGCGCCATCAACCAAGTGTTTGCGCTGGAGAGCATCAGCGCCATCATGCAGGCGCTGGAGGCCGATAGCAGCGAATGGGCGCAAAGCACCGCCGCCGCGCTGCGCAAGCGCTCCCCCCTGCTGCTGCACGTTGTGCTGGAGCAAATCCGCCGCGCCCGCAGCATGGGCATGGCCGAGGTGCTGCGCATGGAGCGCGACTTGGTGCGCAACTGCTTCTTCCTGCGCCCCGGCCAAAGCGAAACCGTGGAAGGCATACGCGCCCTGGCCATCGACAAAGACCAAAGCCCACGCTGGAACCCCGCCCGCATTGAAGACGTGGATGAGGCGCTGTGGCGCAGCTTCTTTAACAGCCCCTGGCCTGCGCATTCGCATCCGCTGGTGGCGTTGAGGGATTGAGACAGAATCCTTTTACCGCCCTCCTCTTAAGCAGCTCATATAGAGCTGCTTTTTTTACCTCTATACGACAATCATTTTTGAGTTATAGGGTAATCCCTGAGCAAAGCCCGTGCACTGAGCAATAAAGAGTCTCGCATGATTCACACCTCTATCCTACTATCGTAGGAAGAGTCTTTTCAAATTCCTTGTTGCGCTGTATTGAAAAGCCATGATATCCACCCGAAAATTAAGCTCTCATTAAACATTATTCAAGGAGCATCTAGTATGTGGAGAGTTGGAGTTGACGTTGGTGGCACTTTCACCGATTTATTCGCTTGGGAGGAAACAAGTGGAAAGCAGGTTACTGCAAAAGTATTAACAACTAAGCATGATCGTTCAATTGCAGTTCTTCAGGCAATTGAAAAAGCAGGCATTAACATTTCAAACATTTCCTACTTGATGCATGGCACGACCACAGCAACTAATGCTTTGATTGAGCGCACATACCCTGACGCTGCCTTCATCACCACAGATGGTTTTCGCGACACTTTAGAGATTGGTAGACAGCATCGCCAGCATTTATACGATCCTTATCAAACCAAGCCCAAACCAATTATTAAGCGGCGCTTTCGCTATACTGTTCCAGAACGCACTAATGTACAGGGGAATACGGAGCGCCCACTAGATATTGCGGCTGCACATGAAGTCGCCAAACGGATTAAAGCCGCTGGCATTCAATCAGTAGGCATTGGTTTTATCAACTCCTATGTTAGCGCTCAGCATGAGGAGCAAATGCGCGACATCTTATTAGAGCACTGCCCTGATATTCATGTCGTACTCTCGGCAGAAACTCGACCAGTCTTTCGTGAGCATGGTCGCTTTATGACCACTGCCGTACGTGCTGCCTGCATGCCGGTGATGGTGAAGTATATGGATGATCTAGAGGATCGACTTGCTCAGCACCAGTTTGCAGGCAAACTGCTGATTCTCAAAAGCAGCGGCGGTGTCATGTCTGCTGACGTAGCACGCCAGCATCCCGAAGATATGCTGGAATCTGGGCCAGCAGGTGGAGTAGCCTACGCAGGCTACCTGACTAAGCAAGGAGGTTTTGAACGCATTGTTCACACTGATGTGGGCGGAACTAGCTTTGATGTCTCTATCGTAGAAAACGGGCGAGGCCTCA
>CAZMMM010000200.1:3822-4526 GCA_964567385.1 uncultured Comamonas sp. | reverse complement strand
TCAAACCCCTGTTGCGCCTGCCCGAAGGTTTTGACCCGCGCACCCGCGCCTGGGCACAGCAGTTGCGCCAGCAGCATGGCAATGATGATGCCGCCATCGTGCAAGCGGCTATCGCCCACCTGCGCAGTGGCGGCTATACCTACACCCTGGAGCCAGGCAGCTACCCCCAGCACACGGCAGACACTTTCTGGTTTGACCGCAAAGAGGGCTTTTGTGAGCACATTGCCTCAGCCTTTGCGGTGCTGATGCGGGCGGCGGGTATTCCGGCCCGCATCGTCACGGGCTATCAGGGCGGCGAGAAAAACCCTGTAGATGGCCTATGGACGGTGCGCCAAAGCGATGCCCACGCCTGGGCCGAGGTCTGGCTGCCCGCCCAGGGCTGGGTGCGTGTGGACCCTACCACCGCCGTAGCGCCCGCACGTACCGAGCAATTGCAGCGCTTGGCCCCAGCAGGCGGTTTGCTAGGGCAGGCTGTGGGGCGCTTTACAGCCAATGCCTGGATGCTGCATCTGCGCTCTAACTGGGAGGCCATCAACCACCGCTGGAATACTTGGGTGCTGAACTACAACAGCGACAAGCAAAGCCAGCTATTTAGCGACTGGGGGCTGTCTGACCTTAGCCCGGGGCGTTTGGGGCTGGGCCTGCTAGGCCTGCTGGTGGGCGCGTTGGCGATCCCCTTGGGCTATTTGGGCTATGAGCTGCTG
>CAZMMM010000200.1:2698-3812 GCA_964567385.1 uncultured Comamonas sp. | reverse complement strand
GCGCTACCAGCAGCGCCAGCGTGACCCCTGGCTGCATTGGCTAGAGCGCCTGCGCCGCAAGCTAGAGCGGGCGGGCCTGGCGCTGCCCCCTTCTGCCAGCCCACGGCAAATGGCCCAAGCCGTGCAAGCCCATTGGGGGCAGGCACAACCGCAGCAGGCACAGGCATTGCATAGTTATTTGCTGGGTTTGGAGCAATGGCGCTATGCACCAGCCCGCCAGCCTCGCCCCAGCCTGCGACAATTGCGCCAGCAATTACCCGCCTTACCGCGCCCACTTCCGCCGCACACAGCCCCATCGCGTCCACCCCTAGCCAATCCATGATGCGCTTATCTTTTTTGCCCTCCTTATTTCACAGGCCACGCTTACTACCAACGGCCTTATCCACTGCTTTGGTGCTGGCCACCTCCGTCTGGTCTGCGGGGGTGCAGGCCCAGGCCAGCGGCATCTATGCCCAGCGTGCAGATGCGCAAAGCTGGGCGCAAGCCGTTGCCCAGCGCCACGGTATTGAGCGCCAGTGGCTAGACCGGCAACTGGCACAAGCGCGCTTTTTGGCGCAAGTGCCCAAGCTGATGATTCCGCCCGCCCAAACCAATACCACCGCCCGCGACTGGCGCAGCTACCGCAGCCGCTTTATTGACTCCACCCGGATACGTGCAGGTGTGCAGTTTTGGAATCGCCATGCAGAAACCCTGCGCCGCGCCGAAGAAACCTATGGCGTACCCGCCGCCATCATCGTGGGCATCATTGGGGTGGAAACCCTCTACGGCCAGCACATGGGCAATCTGCGCGTGCTCGATAGCTTGGCGACTTTGGCTTTTGACTTTCCTGCCGCCCACCCGCGTGCCGAGCAGCGGCAAAGCTACTTTCAGGGCGAGTTAGAGCAGTTTCTGCTCACCGCCTGGAAAGATGGCGCTGACCCCAGCCTGCCCAAAGGCAGCTACGCCGGTGCTATGGGCCTGGGGCAATTCATGCCCACCAGCTGGGACAAATGGGCGGTGGACTTTGATGGCGATGGCCACATTGACCTCTATAACAGCGCAGTCGATGCGATTGGCTCAGTGGCGCATTACTTTCAGGCCCACGGCTGGCAGCCCGGCCAGCCCGTGTGGTACG
>CAZMMM010000200.1:0-2688 GCA_964567385.1 uncultured Comamonas sp. | reverse complement strand
CGCTGTTTAACCGCCCCAGCCTGGACTTGCCCAAACTGCTAGAGCCAGACATCCTGCCCAGCTTTAGCGCAGCAGATATGGCCAGCCTGGGCGTGATACCGCAAGACGGCATGCAGCACCCCGGCAAGCTGGCCCTGGTAGAGCTGAAAAACGGCAGCGCCGCGCCCAGCTATGTGGTGGGCACACAAAACTTCTATGCCATTACCCGCTACAACTGGTCTAGTTATTACGCTTTGGCAGTGTATGACTTGGGGCAGGAAGTGGCCGCTGCCCGCCACGGCACAGCCGCTGCCGTAGCCCAGCCCGTAGGCCTGCCGCCCGAGTAAGCAAGCCCGCCTGGGCTAGGGGGGATAATCACCCCCTAACCCAGCCCTAGCCCAGCAGGCGCTGGGTGATGTGTTTTTGATTCATTGACCAAGAGACAGCACCATGAGCACTACCTCCATTCGCCAACAAGACCTGATTGACTCCATTGCCGGGGCTTTGCAGTACATCAGCTACTACCACCCTGCGGACTACATCCAGCACCTGGCGCGCGCCTACGAGCGCGAGCAAAGCCCCGCCGCTAAAGATGCCATGGCGCAAATCCTGACCAACAGCAAGATGAGCGCCTATGGCCACCGCCCTATCTGTCAGGACACGGGCATTGTCAACGTCTTCCTGAAAATTGGCATGGACGTGCGCTGGGAAGGCTTCACCATGGGGCTGGAAGATGCCATCAACGAAGGCGTGCGCCGCGCCTACAACCTCCCGGACAACAAATTGCGTGCCAGCGTGGTCGATGACCCGCACTTTGCCCGCAAGAACACCAAGGACAACACCCCCGCCGTCATCTTCACGCAAATCGTGCCCGGCAATACGCTGGACATTACCGTGGCAGCCAAAGGCGGCGGCAGCGAGAACAAATCCAAAATGGTGATGATGAACCCCAGCGATAGCCTGGTGGACTGGGTGCTGAAAACCCTGCCCGAAATGGGCGCGGGCTGGTGTCCCCCCGGCATGTTGGGCATTGGCATTGGCGGCACCGCAGAAAAAGCCGTGCTGCTGGCCAAAGAAAGCCTGATGGAAGACCTCAATATGTATGAGCTGCAGCAAAAAGCTGCCCAAGGCCAGCCCCTGACCCAGGTGGAAGAGCTGCGCCTGGAGCTGTACGAAAAAGTCAACGCCTTGGGCATTGGGGCGCAGGGTTTGGGCGGCCTCTCTACTGTGCTGGATGTCAAAATCAAGATGTACCCCACTCACGCCGCCAGCAAGCCCGTGGCCATGATTCCTAACTGCGCGGCCACACGCCATGCCCATTTCGTCATGGATGGCAGCGGCCCCGTCTATCTGGAAGCGCCCAGCCTGGACCTGTGGCCCCAAGTCGATTGGACACCCAACACCGAAACCAGCAAACGTGTTGACCTCAACGCCCTGACCAAAGAAGAAGTGGCAAGCTGGAAGCCCGGCCAAACCCTGCTCTTGAACGGCAAGATGCTGACGGGCCGCGATGCCGCGCACAAGCGCATTCAAGACATGCTAGCCAAGGGCGAGAAGCTGCCCGTGGACTTCACCAACCGCGTGATTTACTACGTGGGCCCCGTAGATGCCGTGGGTGACGAGGCCGTTGGCCCCGCAGGCCCGACCACCGCCACGCGCATGGACAAGTTCACCGACATGATGCTGGAGCAAACCGGCCTGATTGCCATGATTGGCAAGGCCGAGCGCGGCCCCGTGGCCATCGAAAGCATCAAAAACCACAAGAGCGCCTATCTGATGGCGGTGGGTGGTGCGGCCTATCTGGTATCCAAAGCTATCAAGCACGCCAAGGTGGTGGGCTTTGAAGACCTGGGCATGGAAGCCATCTACGAGTTTGATGTGGTGGATATGCCCGTTACCGTGGCAGTCGATGCAGGTGGCACCAGCGCCCACATCACCGGTCCTGCAGAGTGGAAGGCGCGTATTGCAGCCGGAGACTTCCAGGTGGTATCGAGCATCAGCAAAAGCAAGTAAGAGCTAGCTTGCAATAACAAAGGCCGCTTAAAGCGGCCTTTGTTTTGGGTATTTTGGGTCAAGCGGGCAGGCTTGTGGGGTTGCTTGCTTAGGCTTATTGCACCAGCTTACCGCCCACCTCTACCAGGCGGCGGGCCTGGTGGCTGATGCTGGCCTTGGCCTCTTCACCAAAGGGCTGGCCCTGGGTGTGGCTGTAACCATAGGCGTTGCCGCCAGTCTTGAAAATAGCTGGGTCCGTAAAGCCGGGGGCCACCACAATGCCGCCCCAGTGCATGACCGAGGTGTAAAAGCCCAGCAAAGTGCTTTCCTGCCCGCCATGCGTGTTTTGCGCCGAAGTCATGGCGGAGATCGCCTTGTTCGCCAGCCCGCCCTTGGCCCACAGCCCGCCCAGGGTGTCGATAAAGGCGTGCATCTGGCTGGCCAAAGTGCCAAAGCGGGTGGGGGCGGAAATCAGGTAAGCGTTGGCCCACTCCATATCCTCTGCCGTAGCTTTGGGGATATGGGCAGTTTTTTGCTGCTGCGCCAGCCAGGCGGGCTGGCCCTCTACCACGGCTTGCGGGGCAGTTTCGGGCGCTTGTAGCAAGCGCACCTCAGCGCCAGCATCGCGGGCAGCCTGGGCGGCAATTTCTGCCATTTCGTAATTGGTGCCATAGGTGGAGTAATACAGAACAGCAAGACGTACAGACATGGTGAATC
>CAZMMM010000199.1:0-4555 GCA_964567385.1 uncultured Comamonas sp. | reverse complement strand
GCTGCTAATTAGCAAGGACAGGGCGGTGCTTAAACAGCGCAAGCGCCTGGCCAGCCTGTCTGGCGTGGCGGTGGGTAATTGCTTGATGTTGGCGGCTATGTGAAAAATAGTAAAGCGAGGTAACTTCTTCGTACTTTTTTTGAACAGCACAATTGATAACCCTGATGCGTAGCCGGTATCGCTGTTTAAACTCGGAATTTTTTGGTGTTAGGCTTTCCAGTTAATGTGCAACAGATTCGAAAAGGGACAAGATGACTTTCTTTCAAAAACTCTCGCTGCGCAACCAGATGTTGCTGGTAGTGATTTGCATCGTCCTCTCGGGGTTTGCGCTGACATTATCTTTTTTTACCCATAGGGCGGCACAAATTCAGCAAGAAACGGCCACGCTTTATGTCAGCGAAATGGCCGCTGACAATGGTGCGCGAGCCGCTATCCCATTGCAGCAGGCGCTGGAGGCGGCGCGCACCTTGGCCGCTGTGTTGGGCAGCATGCAGGCCGATGGACAAGCCAGCCGTGAAGCAGCCAACGCTATGTTGAGACGGGTGTTGGAGCACAACCCCAGGTTTCTAGGCGTTTGGACGGGCTGGGAGCCACAGGCTTTTGACGGGCGTGACGAGAGCTTTGTAGGTGCGCAAGGGCACGATGCCACAGGCCGCTATGTGCCGTACTGGAGTCGGGATGCCAAGGGGGTGATTACTGTGGAGGCGCTGACCGATTATGACAAGCCCGGCCCCGGGGACTTCTACCAAGTGAGCAAAAGCACAGGTCAGAACGCCTTGCTGGAGCCTTACCCTTATGTGGTGGGCGGCAAGCAGATGTTGATAACGACGCTGTCCGCGCCCATCGTCATCAATGGCCGTTTCGTGGGGGTGGCGGGGGTGGATATTGCCCTGGACTTCATGCAGGAGATGGTTGGCAGTATCAACATCTACGAAACGGGTTACGCCAGTCTGCTCTCTTATCAAGGTGTGCATGTGGGGGATCGTGACCCCGCACGGGTCGGCCACAAGCTTGATACCAGCAAGGGTTTGAGCGCCCAGCAGGTGCAGGATTTGCTGGAGGCTGTGCGCACAGGGCAGCGCTATGAAACAGAGACCTATGTGCCCGCTTTGGAGTCCAACGCCACACGCATCCAAGTTCCGCTACGCCTTGACGGTATCAGCCACCCTTGGTCGTTTGGTGCGACCGTACCTTCGTCCAAGATACTGCATGAAGTCAAAACACTGCAATGGCTGGGTGCCAGCCTAGGGTTGTTGAGCATCGTGCTCGTCTCTGTAGGGCTGGGGCTGGCCATTGACCGCCTGGTGCTGCGCCCCATTGGTGGCGAGCCGCGTGCTGCCGCCCTGCTGGCCGAGCGTGTGGCCCAGGGCGACTTGACCAGCAGCGTGTCCGTGCGCCCTGGGGATAACTTCAGCCTGATGTACCAGCTAGGGCGCATGCAGGAGGGGCTGGTGGGCGTGGTGGCGCAGGTGCGCACCGGGGCGCAGTCCGTGGCCCTGGCCAGTGCTGAGATTGCCAGCGGCAACCACGATTTGTCTGGTCGTACTGAATCCCAGGCCAGCGCGCTGGAAGAGACGGCGGCCTCCATGGAGCAGCTCAACGCCACTGTGCGGCAGAACGCGGACAACGCCATCAATGCCAGCACCTTGGCCCAGGATGCCTCACGCATTGCCGAGGAGGGCGGCGCAGCGGTGGCCAAGGTGGTGCAGTCCATGCAGCACATCAACGAAGGCAGCCGCCAGATTTACGACATCATTGGCGTGATTGATGGCATTGCCTTTCAGACCAATATCCTGGCGCTGAATGCAGCGGTAGAAGCCGCCCGCGCAGGCGAGCAGGGGCGCGGCTTTGCCGTGGTGGCCGGGGAAGTGCGTGTGCTGGCCCAGCGCAGCGCTGAAGCAGCCCGTGAAATCAAAAACCTTATCAGCAGCAGCGTGCAGCAGACCGAGACTGGTACGCAGCAAGTGGATGAGGCGGGCAGCACGATTGAGCAGGTGGTGCAATCCATCCACCGGGTCAACACCATCGTGGCTGAAATCAGCAGCGCCAGCCGCGAGCAAAGCGCAGGTGTCTCCCAGGTGGGCGAGGCGGTAACGCAGATGGATCAAGTCACCCAGCAGAACGCTGCTTTGGTGGAGGAAATGGCCGCTGCCGCCAATGGCTTGCAGCAGCAGGCCGATGCGCTGGTACAGACGGTATCCATCTTCCGTCTGGCTGATGCTGGGGATGCCCCCGCCCTGCCACGCCTAGGCATGCGCTAGCAAAAGAGGGGGGCGGGCTAGTTTCAGTCTTGCGCCAAGGCGGCGTATGGCCTGGCTTGGCCAGTTGGCTCAGGCAGTTGAAAGCCCGCCACAATCTGCGCCAGCAGATTGGCCTGTTGCTGTAGGGACTGGGCCGCTGCGCTGGCCTGCTCGACCAGCGCAGCGTTTTGTTGGGTGCTCTGGTCCATTTGCGTCACGGCACTGCCTACCTCGGCAATACCGGTGCTCTGCTCCTGGCTGGCGCTGCTGATTTCAGCCACGATGGTGTTGACCTGCTGAATGCTGCTGACCACCTCGGCCATGGTGCTGCCTGCCTGTTGCACCTGATTGCTGCCCTGAGCCACTTCCGATACGGAGGCTTCAATCAGCCCCTTGATTTCACGGGCGGCTTCAGCGCTGCGCTGGGCCAGCACGCGCACCTCAGAAGCGACTACGGCAAAGCCGCGCCCCTGCTCGCCTGCGCGGGCGGCTTCTACCGCTGCATTCAGCGCCAGGATATTGGTCTGAAAGGCAATGCCGTCAATCACGCTGATGATGGCTTCAATCTTGCGTGAGGCGGTTTCAATCCCCGTCATGGTGCTGACCACTGCCTGCACGGCTGCGCCGCCTGCATCCACCGTGTTTGATGCTTGGTGTGCCAAGTCGCTGGCTTGGCGGGCGTTGGCCGCGTTTTGCTGCACAGTGGCGGTCAGTTGCTCCATGGCGGCAGCGGTTTCCTCCAGGCTGCTGGCCTGTTGCTCGGTACGTGAAGACAGGTCGTTATTGCCCAGCGCAATCTCATCGCTGGCCATGCGCACATTGTCTGCCGCTGCACGAATCTGCCAGAGCACGCTGGCAATCTTGTCGGCAAACTGGTTGAAGGCTTGGGCAATCTGTGCCAGCTCATCCTGGCCGTTGGCATCCATGCGGCGGCGCAAATCACCCTCGCCGCTAGCAATGTCGGTTAGGGCATCACGCACCTGGGGCAGGCGGCGCAGCAGGCGGTTAACGGTCAAACCCATCAAGAGGGCTGCACCCAGAATGCACAACAAAGTGGAGCTGCCAGCCACCCAGGCCAGTTGGGTCAGGCCAGAAAGGGCATCTTTTTGCTCCGCCGCAACCACCAGCGCCCAACTGGTTCCGGCCACTGGGGCAGCGTAGAACAGTGCATTCTGGCCATTGTGTTGGAGCAGGGCATGCTGGGTACTTTGGCTCAGGCGGCGTAGAAAGTCAGTGCTCAGGCCGGCATTGAACTGCGCCACTGGCTTGAGGGTGAAGGCGCTGTCAGGGTGTACCAGGATGTTGCCTGTATCCATATTCACCAGAAAACCAAAACTCTTGCCCGTAGGGTGGATGGCGTTGATTTTTTGCACCACCGTGGTCAAGGCCACGTCAGAGGCAATCACCGCCACGGTGCGGCCCCCTTGCAAGATAGGCTCCACCAGGCTGACCACCAGCTCACCCGTGCTGGAGTCGGGGTAGGCGGGGGTCAGGGCGGGCTTGCCCTCGCGCTCGGCCTGCTGGTACCAGGCGCGTTGCGTCCCGTCGTAGCCTGCCGGGCGGGGTTTGGTAAAGCCGTGGCTTTTGTCGGCACGCACAAAATAGGCCAGATCCAGCCCGGCTATTTCAGCGGCCTGTAGCAGGGGCAGGGGGTCTTCCTGGTCAAGTGCCAGGCGTATCGAGCTGGTCAGCTGGCGCTTGTCTGCCAGCCATTGCGCCAGCTCGCTAGCGTGTTGCTGGGTCAGGCCGCCCAGGCGTTTGTCCAAGTCATTGAGGATGTCTGCCCGTACCACCATAAAGGCAATGCCGGATAAGACAGTCAGTGCCAGAGTGGTTAAAAGCACGCTGACACCAATCAGCTTAGTGCGCAGGGAGTGAAACATGGCAGGATTCCTTATGGGCGGATGGTTTTGAAAAGCGGTATTTATGAGCCGTGATAATACGCAGCTATGACTGTACGTACACCATCCAATACCCCGGCCGCTGTGGTTTCTACGCTGGACACCACCCGCATTGACGACACCCGCATCCAGGCGGTGCGCCCCCTGATTACCCCCGCCATCTTGCAAGAATGGCTGCCTGCGCCCGAGGCGGCGCTGGCTTTGGTAGAGCGCAGCCGCACCGCTATCTCGCGCATCCTGCATGGCGAGGATGACCGCCTGCTGGTCGTAGTCGGCCCTTGCTCCATCCACGACCACGAGCAGGCGCTGGATTACACCCGCCAGCTCAAGGTGCAGGCGGACGCGCTGGCGCAGGATTTGCTCATCGTCATGCGCGTGTACTTTGAAAAACCGCGCACCACCGTTGGCTGGAAG
>CAZMMM010000198.1:0-4578 GCA_964567385.1 uncultured Comamonas sp. | reverse complement strand
GTGGGCGAGCAGTACAGCGCCCAAATCGGCCTAGCCACTTATGAGCTGGATTTGTGGGGGCGGGTGCGCAACCTCAAAGAAGCCGCCTGGCAGCAGTTTTTGCAGACCGAGGCCAATCAGCGCAGCATTCGTATCAGCCTGATTGCCGAAGTGGCAAATGCCTGGCTGACACTGGCCGCCGACCAAGAGCGCCTCAGCCTGGCCGAGCAAACGCTGGAGGCGCGTGAACAGTCCTACGCCTTGATGCGCCGCATGTTTGAGCTGGGCGCAAGCGCTGGCTTGGCGCTGGCGCAAAATCTGGGCACGGTGGAAGCCGCCCGTGGCGATGTGGCGCAATACACCGCCCAGGTGGAGCGCAGCCGTAACGCCTTGCAACTGCTGCTGGGGGCGGCGCTGCCCACAGAGCTATTGCCACCGCCCCAGCTATTGCAGCAAACTGGCATCACTGCTTTACAGGCCGTGCCTGAGCCGCTGCCCTCTAGCGTGCTGCTCCAGCGCCCGGATGTGCAGGCGGCAGAGCATCAGCTCGTCGCGCAAAATGCCCAGATTGGGGCGGCGCGGGCGGCGCTCTTCCCCACCATCAGCCTGACTTCTAATTTAGGCTGGAGCAGCAGCGAGTTGGACAGCTTATTCAGCGCCGATAGCCGTAGCTGGAGTTTTGCCCCGCAACTGCGCCTGCCGATTTTTTCTGGCGGACGCTTGCAAGCTGGTGTAGAGGTGGCTGAGGCCAATCAGCGTATTGCCCTGGCGCAGTATGAAAAAACCCTGCAAACCGCCTTCCGCGAAGTGGCCGATGTGCTGGCCGACCGCGCCCAGTGGGACAAGCGCCTGGGCGCACAAAACGGCGTAGTCACCACCAGCAGCAAAACCTTGGAGCTATCCCAAGCGCGTTTTGACGCTGGCGCAGACGATTACCTCAGCGTGCTTGATGCCCAGCGCAGCCTGTACGCCGCCCAGCAAACGCTCATCAGCCTGCGCCTGTCAGAGCAGCAAAACCGCGTGGCGCTGTGGAAGGTGCTGGGGGGCGGTGGCTAAGGCGGGCCTGCCTTATTGTGCGCTGTCTGGATTCCAGCTGGGGTAGTCGGTATAGCCTTGCGCCCCACCACCGTAAAAAGATTCGGAATGCCACTTGTTCAGAGGGTGGTTGTGGCGCAGGCGCTCTACCAGGTCGGGGTTGGAGATAAAGGGTTTGCCAAATGCCACCAAATCGGCGTAGCCACTGGCCACCGCCTCTTGTGCCAGCTCGCGGGTGTAGCGGTTGTTCACCATCCACGCACCTTGCCCGCCTGCCTGGCGGTAGGCGGCTTTGAGGGCTGGGTAGTCGAAAGGGCTTTCCGGTAGCTCGCGTGGGCCGCCGGTTGCGCCTTCCACCAGGTGCAAATAGGCCAGATTCAAGGGGCCCAGCTCATGCACCAAGTGCTCATATAGCGGCTGCGGCTGGCTTTCATGAATGCCGTTGGCTGGGCTGATGGGCGATAGCCTGATACCTACCCGCCCCCCGCCTATGGCCTGCACCACTGCACGCGTGACTTCCAGAACCAGACGGCAGCGGTTGGGAATGCTGCCACCCCATTCATCCTCGCGCTGGTTGGCCCCGTCTTTCAGGAATTGCTCCAGCAGATAGCCATTGGCGGCATGCAGTTCAACGCCGTCAAAGCCCGCTTCCAGCGCATTGCTGGCTGCTTGCGCATAGCTTTGTACCAAGGCGGGCATTTCATCAGCCGCCAAGGCGCGAGGCATGGAGCAGGGCATGAACTGGCCTTGGCCAGTAGCCGGGTCAATCACATAGCTGCGTGCTTCGGCTTGCAGGGCAGATGGCGCAACCGGGCTGCCCCCAGCGGCTTGCAGCAGGGTGTGTGAGATGCGTCCCACATGCCAAAGCTGGGCCACTATGCGCCCACCCTCGGCGTGGACGGCGGCGGTGACCTGCATCCAGCCCGCAAGCTGCTCGGGCTGATACAGGCCGGGCACATCGGAATAGCCCTGGCCCTGCTGAGAGATGGCGGTGCCCTCGGAAACAATCAAACCAGCACTGGCGCGTTGGCGGTAGTAGCTGACAGTCAAGTCGCCAGGCACGCCCTGGGGGGAACGATTGCGCGTCAGCGGAGCCATTGCAATACGGTTGCTGAGGGACAAATCACCTGCTTGCAGGGCATCAAAAAGAGTTTTGGAGGTCATAAGGGCAGGTTCAATAAGTTAGGGGTTACTGGTGCTGTGTGGCGCTTGCTTGGGCAAGTCCTGTGGAATCAGCAAATGCTCGACAAACTGCAAGCGGTGCTGTGGGCCTTGCGGGTCAGACTGATCACGTAGCAAAGACTCACAAATCAGGTAGCTGTAGAGCACAAACGCCTGGTGGCGTGCTGCTTCTTTGGGAATGCCTGCGTCGCTCAGGCAATGCGTGACGTAGCTCAGGCGCTGGGCATCGACGACTTCCACCGCCTGGCGTGCCAAATCATCGTGGCGTGCCCAGGTGCGAATGGCCAGTTCAATGTCGGCGCTGTCGGTTGCCCGTGCGCCTCGGTGGGGCAAAGCCAGCAGTTCTTGCAGACGCTGGCGCGGGCCTAAATGGCTTTTATTCAGACGCTCAATCACCTGGTCAGTGGCTGCCTCGCGCCAGTTGCGCAGTAGGCGCTTGAGCAAATCGTTTCTGTCTTTGAAGTGCCAGTAAAAGCTGCCACGCGTCACGCCCATGGCCTTGGCCAGCACATCAACACGCACGGCCTCAATGCTTTGACTGACCAAAAGCTGGATGGCGGCATCAATCCAGTCCTGCGGGGTCAGCTGGGACTTGCTGCTTGTAGAGGGCACTTTCTTGCCAGCGGCCAAGTTGGTGGGAAAAGAAGGACTTGTGGGTTCGGTCATGGGCAAATCATACAGCGCCACTTTTTGGATACAGTTGTGTATGTTAAATCCAACATTACTTCCACAGTGCGGAAATTTATACACAAAAACCCGGTAATCTAGGGTTTTCACCTATCAATGATGTGGTTTTTCACGGTAAAGTCGCCACTCCATACACATGTGTATCTGTATTGAAGGAGTGAGATATGAGTGACTATCCCGGCGTTGGCAAGACTATTGAGGCGGCAGACCACCAAACCAACTACCTAGAAGAGGGCAGTGGCAAACCTTTGTTCTTGCTGCACGGCTCGGGCCCTGGCGTGACCGCCTGGACCAACTGGGCGGGCGTGATGCCTGAGCTGGCCAAACAGTTCCGTGTGTTGGCACCGGACATTGCAGGTTTTGGCTTTACCGAATTCAAGCCCGGCAACAAGTACGACATGAAGCTGTGGGTGCGTCACTTGGTTGGCATTCTGGACACCTTGGGCGTTGAGAAAGCCTCATTTGTGGGCAACTCCTTTGGTGGTGCCTTGGCCATTGGGCTGGCCAGCTTTGCGCCTGAACGGGTGGATCGCCTAGTGCTGCTGGGCACACCGGCTGGCGAGTTTGAGCAAACCCCGGGGCTGCGTTCTGCGCATGAGTACGAGCCTTCCATGGAAAACATGGAGCGCATCATGCGTTTGTTCCCCTATGACCAAAGCATCATTACCCAAGAGATGGTGCGCACCCGCTATGAGGCCAGCGCCCGCCCTGGCGCACAAGAAGCCCTGCGCCAATTGATTGCCAAACCCAATCCAGACGGCCCCACTATTTTGAAAGGCTTCCCCGAAGCGGTATTGAAAAAAATCACTGTGCCTACCCTGGTTTTGCATGGGCGTGAGGATTTTGTTGTACCGCTGCAATGTGGTTTATTGCTGGGGCAGTCTATTCCCAAAGCCGAAATGCACATTTTTGGCCAATGCGGGCATTGGGTGCAAACAGAGCACCGGCAGCGCTTCCTGGAACTGGTTCGCAACTTTTGCGGCTAATTAAAAATAATTGATAAGAGAGTGATTCATGAGTCGCAATGTTATGGAAAGGCTGCTGCATCAACTCTGTGTTGAACGCGCAACCAAGCAACGTTTCAAAGAAGACCCTGAAGGCTTATTAAGTCGTTATGTACTGACAGAAGATGAAAAAAGAATGTTTCTGGAGTTTGATGTCAAGGCAATGCAAGCACACGGCGCCAACCCTATGCTGACCATGGGGTTTTGGCAGGAAAACGCACCAGAAAGATCACCCAAAGCATATATGAAAGCCTTGCGAGGCGGTATTGATAGCGGGCTGCCTACATTCTCTGCTGCACTCAAGCAATAAATTAACGAATAAATTAAAGGAAAAGCTGTGGGGAAAATAGTAGGGGGATTTTTAGTCCCGCATGACCCAGTGATGTTTGTTGCTCCAGAAGCACCAAAAAAAGAAGTGGCAGAGCGCATGTGGAATGCGTTTGCACAATGCGCGGAACGCTTGGAAGCGCTTAATCCCACCAGCGTGCTTATTGTTGGCGCAGACCACTACATGCTATTTGGTACCAACTGCTTGCCCCAATACCTGATTGGTACGGGGGAGGTGGATGGCCCCATTGATGCGCTGCCAGGTCTGCGCCGAGGCAATATCCCTGATAGCCAAAAACTGGCACAGGAAATTGCTAAATATGGCCATGCCAATGGATTTGATTGGACGGTGGCGCGAGCATTT
>CAZMMM010000197.1:0-4583 GCA_964567385.1 uncultured Comamonas sp. | reverse complement strand
CGATGATGCGTTCGGTGGACATACAAATCTGCCCCGAGTTGGCAAACGCGCCAAAGGTGCAACCAGCCACGGCAGCATCAATATCGGCATCGTCCAGCACCAGGAAGGGGGCTTTGCCGCCTAGTTCCAGCACCGCAGGTTTGAGGTATTTGGCGCAGGTCTGGCCAATCAAGCGCCCCACACGGGTAGAGCCGGTAAAGTTGACACGGCGCACAGCTGGATGCGCCACCATGGCATCCACCACCGTGGCGGCATCTTCAGGGGCGTTGGTCACAAAGTTGACTACGCCAGCGGGCAGGCCGCCTTCTTGCAGGGCTTCAATAATCAAGCCCTGGGTGGCGGGGCACAGTTCGGAGCCTTTGAGCACCACGGTATTGCCGCAGGCCAGCGGGGTGGCAATGGCACGCACGGCCAGAATCACCGGCGCATTCCACGGCGCAATGCCCAGCACCACGCCAGCAGGCTGGCGCACAGCCAGCGCCATGCTGCCAGGCACGTCAGAAGGGATGATTTGCCCCTGCACCTGGGTGGTGAGCGACGCAGCTTCCAAAAACATATTGGCCGCCAAATTGACGTTAAAGCCCGCCCAGATGGCCGACGCGCCCGTCTCTGCCGCCATGGCTTTGGCAAAGTCATCGGCACGCGCCAGCAGGGCTTGCGAGGCTTGCATCAACATCTGGCGGCGCTGGCCGGGGCCTAGGGCAGCCCAAGCGGCAAAAGCCTGCTGGGCGGCTTCCACTGCACGCACGGCATCTTGGGCGGTAGCGGCAGGGGCACGGCTGGCAACGCTGCCATCCAAGGGGTTGCGGCGCTCAAAGAAAGCGCCATTGCTGGCCTGGGCGCTGTGCCCGCCAATCAGCATGGGTTGTTCAATCATGGGTGCATCCTCCAAATCACAAAGGCCGCGCAGTCACCAGAATCAAAAACTCAGCCCTGGTTGCAGCGCACAACAAGCACCTCAATCCTAGAAAGCCCGACCCCAACCCCATTGATACAAAGCGCACAAAAAACTTGTCTTTTCGTGCAAAACCATACGCAAAAACCCTAGGGGTTAACCACCGCACCCCTGCCCTGCGGCACTTCTTGGTAAGCTTTGGCTATGCAAGCCCATGCCTCCCTAACCACCGACGGACTGAGCGCCCCAGAGGCCGCCCAGGCGTGGTGTGACTGGATGGCCCAGCTCTTCAGCGGCCTGAGCACCGACCTGTACGGCGATACCCACTTTGACGGCCAGCTGCACAGCTACCAGCTGGGCGATGTGGTGCTCACCCGCCTGCAGGGCCAGCGCCACCGTGTGGTGCGCCCCCAGCGCCGCCTCTCCCTCAGTGAGGAGCCTTACCTGAAAATCGTCGCCCCCTGGCAAGGGCAGGCGCATATCCGCCAAGCCGATCAGCAATGCCAGGTTGGCCAAGGCAGCTGGGGCATTTACGACACCGCTAGCGCCTACGAGGTGGCCAGCCCGGCCACAGCAGATTTTTTAGTGCTGATGCTGCCTCACAGCAGCTTGGCCCTGCGTGGGCTGGATACCAGCAGCCTCAAGGGCCGCAGCCTGCCAGCGCAATGGGGCATGTCCCATCTGGCGCTGCAAGCCATGCGCAATACCTACCAAGAGCTGGGGCATCTGAGCCCCCCCTTGGCCCAGCGCAGCGGCGAGTTACTGATAGAGATGGTGCACCTGTCTCTGCTAGAACTCTCAGGGCACAGCACCGCTATCACCCAGCGCCAGGCGCTGTACGACCGCATCTGCGCCCATGTGCAAAACCATTTGCGCCACCCAGGCCTGAATCTGGCCAGCATTGCCAGCGCGCTTAATTGCAGCGTGCGCCATTTGCACAATGCCTTTGCGGGGCAAAACCCGAGCCTGGGCGCGTATATCCAGCAAGAGCGCCTGGCTCTGGCCATGCGTGAGCTGCGCAGCCCCCAGCTGGCGCAGCACAGCATCAGCACCATCGCCCAGGCTTGCGGCTTTAGCAGCAATGCCCACTTCAGCCGCAGCTTTAAGGCGCACACCGGCATGAGCCCCTCAGACTGGCGGGCCAGCACCAGCACTGCCCCAGGCATTGTCAGCACACACTTGCACAGTGGCCGATAATGGCGGGTTTTGGGTGCGCTGCTGCGCCCACCGCTTTTACCGTATCGCCTAGTCATGAACACCTCTGCACCTTCTGCCCCCGTCAATTCGCCGCTGTTTGCCGACCCCATTCGCGGCCACCTGGAAAAAGCCCGCAAGCAAATCCATCAGGGCAAGCTGCAGCAGGCCGCACAAACTCTGAACCAGGCCCAGCGCCTGGCCCCCGGGGATGCCCGCTTGTTCATGATGGCCAGCCTGATGGCAGAAAAATCCGGCAACCTGCCCGGCGCTTTCGATGCCATGCGCCGCTGCGTGGCCGTGGCCCCCAACTGGGCACCAGGCCGCCTGGAACTAGCCCTGCTGCTAGCCCGCCACAACCAGTTCCCCGAGGCCCTAGAGCTAGCGCAAAAAGTGGCCAAGCAAGAACCCAAAAACCTGCTAGTACTGGCCAATGTGGTAGACATCGCCCACCGCGCAGGCCATCTGCAAATGGCCGTGGAACAACTGCGCCGTGGGCTAGAGCTGGTACCCAATGACCCCCAGCTGCGCCTGCTGCTGGCGCAAGACCTCAGCGCACTGGGCGAGCACACTGCCGCCGTCGAGCAGTGGGAAAGTCTGTTGCAAGAGCAAGCGCAAAACCCGCACATCCTCAACGGCTTGGTGCAAGCCCACCTGGCCGCTGGCCAGCCCGCAGCGGCCTTGCCCCATGCCAAAGCATTGGCAGAGCTAGAGCCTGACAACCCCACCCATGCCTACTATCTGGCCTTGGCACAGGGAGAGACTCCTGCGCAGCAACCCGTGGAAATCAGCAGCAAGCTATTTGACAACATGGCCCCCACTTACGACATCCACATGGTGCACCAACTGGGTTACCGCCTGCCCAAGCTGGTGGCCGAGCGCATTGTGCAAAGCTACCCAGACAAAAAGCTCAATGCGCTGGACTTGGGCTGCGGCACTGGCTTGCTGGGCGTGCACCTGGGGCGGTTGGATGGCTTTTTGATTGGCGTGGACGTTTCCACCAAGATGGTGGAGCAAGCCGCCCGCTTTGGGGTGTATGACCGCTTCCATACCGTGAACATCCACGATGCCCTGCGCGAAACGCCTGATGCGCTCTACCACGTGCTAGCCGCACTGGATGTATTCATCTACGCCGGTGACCTGAGCCAGGCGGTAGGCAATGCGCACCGCATTTTGCTGCCCGGCGGAGACTTTTACCTCTCCTGCGAAGTAGCTCCCGAAGATGGGCCAGACATGGTTTTGCAGACCACTGGCCGCTACGCCCATAAACGCAGCCATGTGCAAGCCCTGTGCGAGCAGGCGGGCTTTGCCCAGGTCGATATCCAGGATGTGGTCATTCGCCAGGAAGGCGGCCAGGCAGTGCAGGGCTTCCTGGTGCAGGCGCATAAAGCCTAGTCATGAAAATTTTTCTAGGCCACCGCCGCCCTGGTCTGGCATCCGCCTGTGCGCTGACCATCGGTAACTTTGATGGCGTACACCGAGGCCACCAGGCCATGCTGGGCTTATTACGCGCCGAGGCTGCCCAGCGCGGCCTGCCCAGCTGCGCCCTGACTTTTGAACCCCATCCACGCGACTACTTCGCCGCTGCGCTGGACAAGCCCGACCTTGCCCCCACCCGCGTCGGCACCCTGCGCGACAAGCTCTCGCAGCTACGCATCTGCGGGGTAGACCAAGTAGTCATCCTGCCCTTTAACGCCGCACTGGCCAGCCTCAGCCCCCAGGCTTTTATTGATGAGGTGCTAATCAAAGGCCTGGGCGCACGCTATGTACTGGTGGGCGATGACTTTCGCTTTGGTGCCAAGCGGGCGGGCGACTACGCCCTGCTAGATGCCGCTGGTCAGGCGCAAGGCTTTGAAGTGGCGCGTATGAATAGCTACGAGGTACACGGCCTGCGCGTCTCCAGCACCGAGGTACGCGCTGCCCTGGCCGCTGGTGATATGCCCGCTGCCGAGCGTCTGCTGGGTCGCCCCTACACCATCAGCGGCCACGTGGTGCATGGCCGCAAGCTGGGGCGCAGCCTGGCAGAAAGCGCCACCGGCCTGGGCGATGGCTTTCGCACCCTGAACCTGCGCTTTGACCATTGGAAGCCCGCCGCTAGCGGCATTTTTGCCGTGCTGGTGCATGGCCTAACGGACGAGCCGCTGCAAGGCGTAGCCAATCTGGGCGTGCGCCCCTCGCTTGACCCCAACGATGTCAATCGCGGACGCGTCCTGCTGGAAACCCATTGCCTGGACTGGCCTGCCGAGCTGGGCACAGATGGGGGCTACGGTAAAATCATCCGCGTGGAGCTGCTGCTCAAACTACACGACGAGCTGAAGTACGACGGCCTAGAAGCACTCACCGCCGGCATTGCCAAAGACTGCGCCGATGCCCGCGTCTTTTTTGCCAGCGGGCAAAGCCCCAGCAACAGCGTTGCCCACGAGCAAACCCAACGCCAAACGCGGCGCGACCGAATTGGATGATGTCCGGCATCATTTCTTCCCCCTCCTGATTT
>CAZMMM010000196.1:0-4591 GCA_964567385.1 uncultured Comamonas sp. | reverse complement strand
ATCTTCATGCAGCCGTAGGGGGTGCAGGCTTTGAAGCCGACTTCGCCCACCATCAAAGCGCCTGCACTGGCTACGTGAAAACCGTCCACGTCCTTAGCGGGGGAGATGGCTTCAATCACCTTGTGGTCGTCAATATGGGCGGGCAGGGGGAGTTGCACCAGGATGCCGTGGATGGCGGGGTCGTTGTTCAGCGCATCAATGCGTGCCAGTAGCGCAGCTTCGGTCAAATCGGCATCGTATTTTTCCAGTACGGAATGAAAGCCGACATCAGCGCAGGCTTGTACTTTGTTGCGCACATACACCTGGCTGGCGGGGTTGTCGCCTACCAGCACCACGGCCAGGCCGGGCTGTATGCCTTGGGCTTGCAAGCGGGCGGTGCGTTCAGCGACTTCGGTGCGCAGTTGGGCGGAAAGGGCTTTGCCGTCAATGATGTGGGCGCTCATGCTTTGGCTCCGGTGTTGTTGCTGCCTAGGGCGACTTTGAGCAGGTCGGCCACGGTGTTAGCGCCCATTTTTTCCATGATGTTGGCACGGTGGGCTTCCACGGTTTTGATGCTGATGCCTAAATCATCAGCAATCTGCTTGTTCAAGCGGCCTGCAACAATGCGCTCTAGCACTTGCGACTCGCGCCCGGTGAGTTTGGCAAGCAAAGCTTCGCGGGTAGCGGCGTCTTGCTGGTCAGAGTAAGAGGCTTGGGCGTGCTGGAGCATACGCTCCACAATGTTGACCAGGCTGTCTTCGTCAAAGGGCTTTTGGATAAAGTCCAGAGCGCCTTTTTTCATGGTATCGACTGCCATGGGCACGTCGCCATGGCCGGTGATAAAGACGATGGGCAGGGGGGATTTGCGCTCTAGCAGGCGGTCTTGCAGGTCTAGGCCAGACATGCCGTGCATCCGAATATCGGTAATGAGGCAGGCCACTTCGCGGGGGTCGTAGCGGGCCAGAAAAGCCTCGGCAGATTCAAAGCAGCGAACGCGGTAGTCTTTGCCCTCTAAGAGCCATTGCAGGGAGTCGCGCACTGCCTCATCGTCATCAACGACGTAGACAGTGCCTTTTTTGGTGCTGAGATTCATGTCCTGATTTTTAATGGTTGCGGGCTTGTCGGCTGGCAACGGTGCAGTGGTGTCGGTGTTTTTGGCATTGGCCAGTGGTATCCAAAAGGAAAAGCAGCAGCCCACTACATCCGCACCATTGTAGAGGTTCTGCGCTTGCAGCCGGCCGTTGTGCGCCTCGATGATGCTGCGGCACAGGTTCAACCCCATGCCCATGCCCTCGCTTTTGGTGCTGAAGAAGGCTTCAAACAAGCGCTCTAATACCTCGGGCGGTAGGCCGGGGCCGGAGTCTTCAATGGCAAATTCCACGCCCTGGCGCTCGTCCCAGGTTTTTGGGCGCACACGCAGCTCAATGCTGCGCCTGGCGGCAGGCTGTTGGGCGTTGTCAATGGCCTCAGCCGCATTTTTCATGAGGTTGATGAGCACCTGCTCAATCAAAATCGCATCGGCCATGACGGGCGGCAGGCGGGCGGCGATGTGGTGGCTCAGGCGTACATGGCGGCGACGCATTTCGATATTGGCAAGCTCTAGCGCTTCTTCCACCATGGACTCGACCTGGGCGGGCGCGCGCTGGGGCTCGCTGCGTTTCACAAAGGAGCGGATGTGCTGAATGATTTGCCCTGCCCGCTGCGCCTGGTGGGCGGTTTTCTCCAGGGCAAAGCGCATTTGGCTTTCGTTCAAGCTGCCGTTATCAAGGCGGGTGAGCAGGCCGCTGCAATAGTTGCTGATGGCGGTCAGCGGCTGGTTCAGCTCATGGGCCACGCTGGAAGCCATCTCGCCCATGGTGATGAGGCGGCTGGCGGTTTGGGCGCGCTCGGCTTGCTGTGCGGCGATTTCTTCGGCGCTGCGCCGGGCACTGATGTCGGTGGCAATCACCATTTGCGCCAAGCGGCCATCGGCCCAGGTGATGTAGCGTGAACGTACCTCCAGCCATCTACCCAGCTCAGGCAAGTAGATTTCAGCATTTTGGCGGTTGGGCCCTTTGCTGGGTTGGGGCAGGGCACCGGCGCGTTGCACCAATTGCAGATGGCCCAGGGCCTGGACGGCATCAAACCACTGGCGGTAGCGCTTGTTGGCAAACAGCAGCTCGCTACTGCCCAAAGGGGCGACGGAGACCGAGGCATCCAGTGCCTCCAGTACGATGGTAAAGCGTGCATGGGCGGCGCTGAGCTCATTGCGGATGCGCTGCGGCTCGGTAATATCCGCCATGGAAGACATCCAGCCCGTGTGCTGGCCGTGGGCATCAATCAGGCGGGAGACTGCCATGTGGGCATCAAAGTAGCTGCCGTCCTTGCGTTGCACCCGCACTGGAAAGCCTTCTTGAGGGGTTTGCCCGGTCAGCTCCTCGTGCAGGCGCTCCATCAAGTTGGCTTGCTGCTCTTTGGGCCAATAGGGGTAGGGGGGCATTTGGCCAACCAGGTCGGCTTCTTCCCAGCCAGTCATAGCGCAAAAGGCGGTGTTGACGTAGGTGATGCGCCCTTGCAAATCCAAGGCGCGCATGCCTGTGGGGATGGAGCCTTCCATGGCGCGGCGAAAGTTGGTTTCCGCCATTAACGCCTCTTGGGTGCGCAGGCGCTTGCGGGTATGCCGCCAAGTACCCATGAGAAGCCAGGCGGTCAGTGTGCTTAAAAAAGCCACCAACCAAAACAAGCCATTGCCCACCAAGGAGGGGGAGGTGCGATGCGCCTGGGCGTGCAGCATCAAACCTTCACCCACGGGCGGGATGGGGGTGGAGTAGCTAATGCTGTGGTCTTGATCAACCCAAGGCAGGGCCAGGTGTGGCTTGCGTGGTGGGCGCAGTGGGGTGGACAGGGTTTGCCCCTGGGCATCTTGCATGTGTACGGTGTAGCGTGAAAGCACTTCGCTGGGTGTGGCATAGCGCAGCAGCTTGTCTACAGAAAACTCTGCCAGCAGGGCACCATAAAACTCGCCAGACAGCCACATGGGCAGGTAGAGCTGCAGCAGGGGGCTGGGGTCGGCCTGACTTGCTGGGGGCTGGTGGTACACCGGGCGGTGTTGGTCACGGGCCATTTCAAAGGGGGCGTAAAAATCGGGCTTGGCGCTTAAGCTACTGCCTAGGCCGTGCTGCTGGTTCTCGGGTAGAAACAGGGAGTTTTGATTCAGTCGCACGGTGGCATCTGGTGTCAGCCAGGTGATCGCCTGCAACTCGGGGGATTGATGTATTAGGGACTCGGCCCCACGCATGAATACCATTATTTGCAGTTCGTGATAGGCCTTGCGTCCTGGCTCCTTGTCGATGGTATCTACCATGCTTTGCGCCAACTGGGTGAGCTGCTCTTGGCGCTCTAGCAAGCGCATGCGCATGCGCTGCTGGGCGTAGTCAGCAGCGCGCACCAAGGCTTCTTGCTCGCGCTCAACCTCTTCGGTGCGCAGATACCAAAAAGAGGCTGCAATGGCCACCAAAAACAAGGCTACCGATACCAAGGGCGCCAAAGCCGCCAGCTTGTCCTGACGAGAGGGCGAGAGGCTGCGCCACCATGAGCGCCACCAACGGGTCGGTGGCTCTAGGGAGAAGGGGTTGGTTGGCGCCAAATCAGAGGCTTGAGCCGCAGGGTGAGAGATGTCTTTACGCATGGCTTGGCAGTGTAGCCATCCCTAACGGCGTCTTCATAAACGGTGAGGCTAGAAAATGTGCGATTGCAATATTTTTTCACATTGCAAAATCAAGAAGCGCTATTTGAAATTTTGAGAATTTGTGCGACACTAAGGCCAGTCATAACAGGCGCAGAACCTGGGGAGAACCCCAGTCGAGGCAGATTTTTTTCTTGTTATCGCGTCTGAGCTGGTTATGGTACGAGCCAGTGCAGCCATGCACTGTTGCTTGCAGGCAATTACTGGCTTGGTTTATTTGTTTTATTTCATAGGGCTTCTTTTTGCAGGAGACAAACACCATGATTCAACAACCCCAACACAATGCATCTGACTTGGACCCGCAGGAAACGCGGGAATGGATGGATGCCTTATCTGCCGTCATTGACCGCGAAGGCGCTCAATACGCCCACCACCTGATTGAAGAAATCCTGGAGCACGCCCGCCAAAACAGCATTGACCTGCCGTTTTCTGCCCATACCGGCTACGTCAACACCATCGAGCCTGAGCAAGAGGTGCGCTGTACCGGCAATATCGCCATCGAAAAACGCCTGCGCGCCTTTATGCGCTGGAACGCCATGGCCATGGTGGTACGCGCCAACCGCATCCACCCCGAAGATGGCGGCGACTTGGGCGGCCACATTGGCTCGTTTGCCTCGCTGGCCTCGATGTGGGGTGCGGGCTTTAACTACTTCTGGCGTGCCGAGAGCGAAGACCACGGCGGCGATTGCGTCTATTTCCAAGGCCATAGCGCCCCCGGCATCTACGCCCGCGCCTATCTGGAAGGCCGTATCACCGAAGAGCAGCTGGAGAACTTCCGCCAGGAGGTGGATGGCAAGGGCCTGTCCAGCTACCCCCACCCCAAGCTGATGCCTGGCTTCTGGCAATTCCCCACCGTGTCCATGGGCTTGGGTCCCATGATGGCGATTT
>CAZMMM010000195.1:0-4595 GCA_964567385.1 uncultured Comamonas sp. | reverse complement strand
GCAGCTGCAAGCTCTGTGCAATGGCGATGGCACCCTGGCCTTTGGCACCGGCCTGTCTGACCCAAACGACCCCGATGTGCACATCACCGACTTTACCGGGGCCAAACGCCTATGGATTGAGGTCGGCCAGCCAGAAGAAAAACCCATCACCAAGGCCTGCAACCAGTCGGAGCAAGTGCTGCTCTACCCCTTCGGCCCCGCTGCTGAAGTGTGGTGGAAGGGCATAGCCAACAAGCTGGCCCGCCTGGGCAAACTCTCGGTGCTACGCATTCCTGCTGCCAGCGCCCAGCAATTGGCCACCTTGGCCCAGCGCAGCATGCAGCTGCAAGCCACGATTCAAGACGGCCAGCTCACCCTGTCTAGCGAGCAAGGTATGGTGGTGCTAGAACCTGAGCGCTGGAAGTAAGCCACCTGCACCATGGCACCCACTACCGCCCCACCCCACCCCACTTTTGCGCCCTATGCAGCGCTGCTGTTCAACGCCATGTTTTACGGGCTGGCGTGGTGGCCGTTTCAGACCATGCGGGCGGCGGGTTTGGCTGCGCCCTGGGCCACTTTGCTGATGTATGTGGTGCTGGTGCTCAGCTTCAGCCTGTTTTCTGCACAAAGCTGGCGCGAGCTGGTGCGCTACAAAGAGCTGTGGCTGCTATCCGCCGTAGCGGGGCTGACCAATGTCTCGTTCAACACCGCTGTATCCACGGGCGACGTGGTGCGGGTGATTTTGCTGTTCTACCTTATGCCCGCCTGGGCCGTGCTGCTGGCCTGGCGGTTTTTGGGTGAACGCCCCAGCCCAGCGGCCTTGTTGCGCCTGCTGCTGGCCTTTGGCGGCATGGTGATGGTGATTGTTCCTGATGGGGCAGATTGGCGGCATTTGCTGCAAGGCCTGGCCGTGCCGGACTTGCTGGCCCTGCTGGGTGGGCTAGGCTTTGCCGCCATCAACGTGATTTTGCGCCACCCCAGCAAAGCGCCAGCGCGGGTGCGTATGTTGTCCATGTTTGTGGGCTGTACCGTGGTGGGGTTGCTGTCTTCCCTGCTGGGGTTTGGCCTGGGGTGGCTGCCCGGGCTGCCACAGGTGCAGACGGTTTGGGTGGTACTGGTTTTGGTGATGGCAGTCTTCGTCGCCCTGGCCAACTGGACGCTGCAATACGGCGCGGCACGCCTGCCCACAGCGACGACCTCGCTCATGCTGCTGTCTGAGGTGTTGTTTGCCAGCGTTTCCGCCTGGCTGCTGGGGGCCACGGTTCTGACCCCCAGTATGCTGCTAGGCGGCGCTTTGATTGTGCTGGCCGCTTTGCTTGCGGCTTTACAGGCACGCAAGCAAACGGCTTAAAGCAAGCTTAAACCTGCTCCCGCTGCTGCAACTGCTGGGCGCGGGCCAGTTGGCGCTCTACCGCCTTGGGGTGCATGCCATACATCTGGGCAAAAGCGGCGGGGCTGGCAGCGCCACTGGCAGTAAAAGAGCGCTGCACCGCCACGGCGCGGGCATCTTGCTCTGCCACCTCAACCAAGGCGGCCTCTAGCGTGGCCTGGGCTTGAGCATCTTGCAACTGGGCACGGGCTACAAACTCTTCAGCACTCAGGCCGCTATCCATCAATAGCTGGCCAATGCGCCTTTGCAGGCGTTGCTGCATTTGCTCAGGCGTTTCTTGTGGGCGCGGGCGGCTGCGGGCAAACAAGGCCAGCAGGGCATGCAGCACATGCTCAGGGGCGGTGGCCTCTACCACCTGACCTTGCAAATCCACCCTGGGCGCACCGCTGGCCATAGCCTGCAGATAGCGGCGGGAGCGGGTATGTATCCCCAGCGCCTGCTTGAGGTTGACCTTGCTAGGCCCATCTTCCCCCAAGGCCGCAGCCAAATCTTGAAAAATGCCGCGCTTAAGCGGCTGGGGCTGCGCGCCAAACAGCGCCGGGTAGCGCTCTGCCAGTAGCAGCAACACCGGATGGGGCGGGCGGCGGGTAGGCTTGTCAGCAGCGGCAGTGGCTGGCGCGGTGGCGGAAGGCACTGCGCCCTCAGAAGACGAGGGCGTGGCGATTGGTGCGGTGGTATCAGTCATGGGCGCTCAAATGGGGCCAAAGGATGGAAAACCAAGGAGTCTAGCCGCGCCCTGCTATCTATGCTGCTGCACTGGCCAGCAAGGCCTCATCCAACACTTCCACCCAGTGGCGCACAGGAATGGAAGTGCCCGCCTGCAAATGGCTGATGCAGCCGATATTGGCCGAGAGGATGGCCGCTGGCGGGCTGTCGTCGGTAAACGCTTCGCCCAGAGCGCCTAGTTTGCGGCTGCGCAGGGTTTTGGAGATTTTGGGTTGCAAGACCGAGTAAGTCCCTGCCGAGCCGCAGCACAGATTGGATTCGGTGCGGGCGGTTTTCAGGGTAAAGCCCAGCTTGCCCAGATGGGCCTCTACCACGCCCTTGAGCTTTTGGCCGTGCTGCAAGGTGCAGGGGGGGTGATAGGCCATGGCCGCTGCGGACAGTTGCGGCTGCTCGCCCAGTTTTTCGGCCAGCTCGGGCAGCAATTCTGGCAGTAGCTCGCTCAGGTCACGCGCCAGGGCGCTGATGCGGGCGGCTTTGCTAGCGTATTGCGCATCCAGGCGCAGGGCGTGGCCGTAGTCTTTAATCATCAGCCCGCAGCCGCTGGCGTTGCTGACGATGGCTTCCACCTCACCCGCTTCTACCGCTGGCCACCAGGCATCAATGTTGGCGCGCATCTGTTCTTGGCCGCCCGCCTGGTCGTTCATGTGGAATTTGACCGCGCCGCAGCATTGCGCTTGGTCAATCACCACGGTTTGTATGCCCACGGCATCGAGCACGCGGGCGGTGGCGTAGTTGATGTTGGGCAGCATGGCTGGTTGTACGCAGCCCGCCAGCAGCAGCACTTTGCGGGCATGTTCGCGCCTGGGCCAAGCACCATGCTCGCTAGGCGCGGGCACTTTGGCGCGAATGCTGGCCGGTAGCAGGCTGCGAAACACCTTGCCCAGCTCCATCGCCGGGGCAAAGAAGCTGGAGTTCAGCCCCTCTTTCAGCGCCCAGCGCTGCAAGCGCTCGCCCAGGGGGCGGGGCACTTTGTCATCCACGACCTTGCGGCCAATATCAATCAGGCGGCCATATTGCACGCCGCTGGGGCAGGTGGTTTCGCAGTTCAGGCAGGTCAGGCAGCGGTCCAGGTGCAACTGGGTGGCGCGGGTGGGGGGCACGCCTTCCATCACTTGCTTGATGAGGTAGATGCGCCCGCGTGGGCCGTCCAGCTCATCGCCCAGGGTTTGGTAGGTGGGGCAGGTGGCGGTGCAAAAGCCGCAATGTACGCATTTGCGCAAAATGGCTTCGGCCTCTATGCCTTCGGGAGTGCCCTGAAACTCAGGGGCCAAATGGGTTTGCATGGTCGTATCCGCTAACTGGTTACAGGCCGGTGCGGCCAGGGTTGAAGATGCCGTGCGGGTCAAACGCCGCTTTGAGCTGCTGATGGATGCGCTGCAAGCTGGCGCTGGCCGGGGCAAAAATGGGGCTGGCGGATAGGGGCTGGCCAGCCTCTGCACGCCACAGGGTGGCATGGCCGCCAGCGGCTTGGGCGCTGGCCTGCAACTCTTCTGCCGCGCTGCGCGGTGCATAGACCCAGCGCTGGCCGCCATGCCATTCCACCAAGGGGCTGCTGGCGGCCTCGGGCAGCGCCAAAGCAGGGGCGGTTTGCGGGACGGATAAGCGCCATAGGCAGGCATCAGCCCCGGCCTTGGCGTGGGTGCTGAACCAGTCGTGTTGCTGCTCGCGCAGGCTATGCCACAGGGCTTGTGCTTGGGCGGGGGCGATAGCCTCGCCACCCAGTTGCTGGCAGGCGGCGGACACTGCCGCCTGTGCGCCGCGCAGGCGCAGCCATAGCTGGCCATCGTGCCAGGCGCTGGCGTTCAGTGGCAGGGGCTGGCCGCCCCAGCGGTTCAAAGCATCCAGGGCGGGCTGCTGCGCCAGCTCAAAGCGCAAAGTGGCTTCTGCCGGGGCAATGGGCAACACTTTCAGGCTGATTTCAGTCATCACCCCCAGCGTGCCCCAGCTACCGGCCAGCAGGCGTGACACATCGTAGCCCGCAACGTTTTTCATCACCTGGCCGCCGTAGCGCAGTAGCTCGCCCTTGCCGTTAATCATTTCTGCGCCCAGCACAAAGTCGCGCACCGCCCCCACGCTGGCGCGGGCAGGGCCAGACCAGCCCGTTGCCACCATGCCGCCCAAAGTGGCATGGCTGCCAAAGTGCGGGGGTTCAAAGGCCAGGGTTTGGCCTTGCTCGGCCACAGCAGCTTCCAGCTCAGCCAGCGGTGTGCCAGCGCGGGCGGTAATCACCAGCTCGGTCGGCTCGTAGCTGAGGATGCCGTTGAGCCCTGCCAGCTCTAGCAGCTCGCCCTGCAAAGCCTGGCCATGAAAATCCTTGCTACCGCCGCCGCGCAGGCGCAAAGGGGTGTGGCTGCTAGCAGCAGCGCGAATGCGCGCTTGCAGCTCGTCTAAAAAAGGGGGGTGGGTGCTGTCAGTCATAGCGACTGATGGTAGTGCTTGCCCTGCCCCCTGGGGCTTGAATTTTTTGAACAGGGGGGTTGAGGGGGCGGCGTTGCAGGCG
>CAZMMM010000194.1:3144-4608 GCA_964567385.1 uncultured Comamonas sp. | reverse complement strand
AGCCAAAGCCGCTGCCCAGCAACCAGCCCAGCAGCACCGCCTGAGCGCTGGCGTAGAGGTGCGGCCAGAAGTAGCCACTGACCAGCCCCCGCCACAGCGCCAGCGCCACGGCAGAGGGCGCGGGCAGCACCAGGGCAGAGACTCCCCCCGCCTGCGCCCACCATTGCCATACGCCCAGCAGCACCAGCGCCAGCGCCACACTAAGCGCGGTCGCCAGCTTGGGGCTGAGGGCTTGCGGGGGCTGAGGCGCAGAAGCAGAAGCAGCAGCAGCAGGCGGCTTTACGGGGTGCGGCGGCTGGTTCATAGCCCTTCCTGCTGCGGTGCGGGTGCGGGTGTAGGGGCGGGCGTTGTGGCTAGCAAGGCCGTCTGTAGCTGGGCGCAGTATTGGTGAAAGGCGCTGCTATGGCGCAGGCTGGGCTGGCGCGGCTGGGGCAGCGCAATTGCAACGTCTTGGACGATGCGCCCTGCGTGCATGAGGGCGATGCGCTGGCTCAGGTACACGGCTTCTTGGATGTCGTGCGTCACCATGAGTACGGCTGTGTGGTGCTGCTGGCAGGTGCGCAGCAGGTCGTCTTGCAGCTCGGCGCGGGTCAGTGCATCTAGCGCGGCAAAAGGCTCGTCCAGCAAGAGCAGGCGCGGGCGCAGCACCAGGGCACGTGCCAGCGCCACCCGGCTTTGCTGACCGCCCGAGAGCTGGCGCGGCAAATGCCCGGCATGGCTGCGCAAGCCCAGTTGCTCCAGCAGTTGCAGCGCCCAGGCGCGGTCTTGCGCTGTAGGGCGGCGCTGAAGGGAGATGGGCAGCAGCACATTGTCCAAAGCGCTCTGCCAATCCAGCAAGGTAGGCGCTTGGAACATCATGCCCAGCGCCGTCACAGGGGCGGTCACTGCCTGGCCTTGCAGCCTGACTTGCCCGCTTTGCGCTTGCAGCAGACCAGCGGCCAGTTGCAGCACGGTGCTTTTGCCGCAACCGCTGCGCCCTAGCAGGCAGTGCAGCGCCCCGGCGGGCAGTTGCCAATCCACCCCATCGACCACAGGCGCGGTCTGGCCGGGGTAGCGAAAACGTAGCTGTGCTAGATGCAAAAAATCCATACCGTTGCGGCTAATCAGCATCGTTAATCGGCATGGCTAATCGGCGTAATCGGCCAGCGGCTGGGCGGCTAGCTCGGCGCTGGCTTCGATTTCGGCCATGCGCACCAAATCCAGCAAGCTAAATCGACCATCGTGCTGCCAGCCCGCTTGGGGCAGGCTCATGCAGCCCAGGGCGCTAATGCGTGTGATACCCACCTGCCCCAGCGCTTCGGCCAGGGGGTAGAGCTGCTCGGGCGTGGTGGCGCGGTGCTCGGTGGCCCAGCGCACCATCAGGCCGCGCGCGCGCTTGGCCATGAAGCTCACCACCTTGTAGCCAGCGCCCTTGCGCTCTTCGAACACGCAGGTCACCACGCGCGGCTTCAGCGCCTTGCGGTC
>CAZMMM010000194.1:0-3134 GCA_964567385.1 uncultured Comamonas sp. | reverse complement strand
CGCTAATGCGTGTGATGCCCACCTGCCCCAGGGCTTCGGCCAGGGGGTAGAGCTGCTCAGGCGTGGTGGCCAGCCCCACGGTTTGCAGATAGGGGCGCTGCGCTTCGAGCAGGGGCAGCACTTGGGTGAGGTCATCGACGGCCACCACCGTCAGGCTGCGCTGCTGGGCACTGGGGGCCAGAGGCGGCAGGGGCTGGCCGCACTCAGCACTGTCGCAATAGGCCAGCGCCCAATGGCCTTGGGCGCAGGCCAGCAGGCTGTGCTGCTGCCACTGGGCGGATTGCCGCCAGCGGGCAAAGTTCTGCGCTTCGGCCAGGTTCAGGGGGCGGCGCGGGTAGCGCTGCTGCAAGTTGGCCAGCTCGGCCGCCAGATAGTCGGCAAAGCGGCGCGGCGTAACGGCTGCGCCGCGCTCCACATACAGCACCTGGGGGCTGTAGCAGCCTTGCTGGTCGTAACGCATCACATCCCAAGCAGCTTGCCGCGCCCAATGCGGGGCTTTGGCACTATCCAGGGCGGCTCTTCCCACCAGCCCTACGCCCAGCTTATGGCCGTGGGGCAGAAAGCGGGTGCTAATCGGCAAGCGCTGGCGCAAAGCGGCCAAGGTGTCGTTGCTGCCATAGGCCATGACGGTATCTGCCGCTGCATACAGTTGCTGGGCGCTGGCGTTGCCCTCGCCGCCGCCCTGCCACCACAGCACGGCCAGGCTATCGGCCAAGGCAGGGCAGGTCTGCGCCAGGCTCTGGGCGAACCAGCCGGCAAACAAAGGCTCGCTGCTGGCCAGCTTGCCCACGCTGGGGGCTTTGACCAGCAGACCGCACACCAGGCTCCATAGCGAGAGCGCAGGTACATTGCCCGCCCAGCTATGCAGCAGCAGCGCCGGGCCATAGGCGCGTACTGCACCGCCCTTGGGGGCGGGTTGGTAGCCATCCAGCACGCCCGGGTTAGCGAAGTCTTGCGCGATAAAGCGGCGCAGCTCAGGGGCGCGAAAGGTTTGCAGATAGCCGGTCAAGCCCTGGCTGACCATCTCGGCATCAAAGCCTGTGACCAGGGGCAGCCAAGCCTCGGCCTGCTGCCGCCAAGGGCTGCGGCGATTAAGCCAAAGGGCAACCGTGGCATCAATGGCGGCAATGATGTCGGCCACATTCATACGCTGCAAACTGCTGGCCGCGCCTTGGCGAATACGTGCCAGCAGTGCCTGCGTTTGCGCGGCGTTGAGCACCGGCAGCATGACTTGCAGCGCTTGCCCACCGGCCAACCCCTCTGCTGCAAAGCGCCGGGGCTGCCATTGCACATCGTCCTGCTGCAAGCCGGGTAAATAGCCCGCATAGAGCCGAGGCACAGCCGCCGCACTCATGCCTGGGCAGCCTGGATAAAGGCATCCACCGCCAAAGAGCAGCCCTTGGCCTGTGCCCCCTGAGCACGCCCTAGCAGGTAGAAGCTCTGGCCTTCCTGCCCCTCTACCCAGCGGCCTACGTCTTCGGTGAGGATGGTGCTGACGGCGTTGTAATTGGCCAGGTCGCAATGCACCAAGATGCCCTCTTGCCCCGGCGGCATTTCGCGGCCAGAGAGTGGCTCCACCAAGCGCGAACGTATCCAATGCGGCCCGGACTTGGGCGCGGGTTGCTGGGCATTGCCGCTGTCGTAGAACTGGGTGCTCAACTCCGTCATGCCATACATATTGATGCAGTGGCTGGGCGGCACACCCAGCAGGGCGCTAAGGTCGGCATAGAACTGCTCTAGCGGCAGCTCTCGCGACTGGCCTTTATAGCCGCCGGTATCGAGCACCCGGCTGCCCGCTGGCAGGCGAAAGCTGCGCCCCAGGGCACGCAGGCCATCCATCACATGCACCAGGCTAAAACTTGCGCCCAGCAGGGCATAGGGCTGGCCGGTGCGCTCGGCCTCTGCCAAGGCGGCGCATAGGCCGTCCATATCCAAACCCTCTACCCCCAGGAAATAACCGCTGCCCGCCGCGCCAAAATCGCGCAGCGCCAGCCCCAGGTAATGCGCTAAAGAGGAGTTGGGCATGGCCTGGGTATCAGGAAACACAATGCCCATGGGCAGGCGCTCCACTCCCTGCATAAAGCGCTGGGCAAAGTTGCGGCGCATGGATGCGTCATACACCGCCAGCCGTGGGTGAAAGTGCTGGCCGCGCGCGCCTCGGCCTGTGGTTCCGCTGGTCATAAAAACGCGCTCATCGGGCAGGGGCGGCTGGCAGCGCAGCTCTAAGGCCTTGAAAGCATCAATCGGCACGGCAGGAATATCACGCCAAGTTTTGACCTGGCGCGGGCGCACACCCAGCCCCTGGCAGTACTGGCGAAAGGGCTGGTTCTGGCTGTACTGGTAATGAAACAGGCGCAGCGCCAAGGCGTTGAACTGCGCATCACTGCCCGCTTCTTGGGGGTTGGGGTGGTGGATGAAGGCCAGAATGTCTTGCTCTAGCGCTTCTATGCTGGGCGGCGTGGTAGCCATGTGCTGGTGCATGCAAAAAACCTTTCACAACAGAGGCATGCGGCTGTTGTGCGGCTCCCCCAGGCTGGGCGCGGTTTTGCGTGGCGCAAACCAGGCTGGTAGGGGGAATGCTCTTCTTCCGCCGGCATGACCCGGTTCAAGTTCACGGGACTATCTCAGCGCGGCTGCGCACCCCGGAGCAAACGGGCATCTTACCCCAAGGGCTGGCTAAGACTCCTAGGCACAAAAAAACCAGCCCGCACCATATGCCAAGGCTGGTTTTGCGGTGCCAGCTATCCGTGCTTGTTAGCTGGATAGCTGGCCGGGCGGCATCAAAGGCTTACTTGGCTACAACGCGCACCATATCCAGGCACTTGTTGGAGTAGCCCCATTCGTTGTCGTACCAGGAGACGACTTTCACAAAGGTCTTGTCCAGAGCGATACCGGCCTCGGCATCGAACACGCTGGTGCAGACTTCGCCACGGAAGTCGGTGGCCACCACTTTGTCGGTGGTGTAGCCCAGCACGCCTTTCAAAGCGCCTTCGGATTGGGCCTTCATTTCAGCGCAGATTTCGGCGTAGTCGGCTTCTTTTTCCAGTTCTACGGTCAGGTCCACCACGGACACGTCAGAGGTGGGCACGCGGAAGGACATGCCGGTGAGCTTTTTGTTCAGCTCGGGAATCACC
>CAZMMM010000193.1:0-4658 GCA_964567385.1 uncultured Comamonas sp. | reverse complement strand
CGGTTTTGGTGGATTACCAAGACTATCACTAGGAGCCCCGTTTTATGCAGATGCACAACCCACCACACCCAGGCAGCCTTGTGAAAGAAGATGTGCTGCCCGCACTCGGTCTTACCGTGACCCAGGCAGCAGAGCAGTTAGGCGTATCGCGTGTGCAGTTATCGCGCTTTATCAATGGGCGTGCAGCTGTTACACCTGAGCTAGCGCTGCGCCTGGCACGTTGGATTCCGGCCCCCAGCGCCATCATGTGGCTGCAAATGCAGGCCGATTACGACTTGTGGCAAGCCGAGCATTCAGGCCGAGCCTTTGATGTAGTTCCCGCTGCAACCGCCCTGCCCGCTTAAACCCTCACCCCACCACTTGCACCGGCACACGCGGGGCCAAGGCACAGAGCAGCTCATAGCCAATCGTACCCGCCGCTGCGGCCACCTCATCGACCGATAGCAGGCTGCCATGGTTTGGGCTGCGGCCCCAGAGCAGCACTTCGCTGCCAAAGTCTGCCTGGGGAACGGGGCGCAAATCCACGCACAGCATGTCCATGCTGACGCGGCCAATCACCTGGGTGCGCACACCTTCGACCAAGATGGGGGTGCCCGTGGCGCAGTGGCGCGGGTAGCCATCACCATAGCCACAGGCCACTACGCCCAGGCGCATGGGTTCGGGCGCGATAAAGGTGTTGCCATAGCCCACGGCAGCGCCAGCGGCCAGGTGCTGCACGGCAATCAGCCGTGAATGCAAGCTCATGGCAGGTTCTAGTCCCCAATCTTGGGCACTGTGCTGGGGGTAGTCGGGGCTGGCACCATACAGGGCAATGCCGGGGCGCACCCAGTCGCTATGGAGCGGCGGCTGCTGGCCTTGCAGCAGGCTGGCAGCGCTATTGCTCAGGCTACGTTCGCCAGCCAGGTCAGCCGTGGCGGTATTGAAGATGGCCAGTTGTGCGCTGGCCCCCATAGGGCTGTCAGCATTGCTGAAGTGGGTGATGCAATCCACCGCCTCCACCTGGGGCAGGGCGCTCAGGCGGGCGTAGGCGCTGCGGTAGCGCTCTGGGGCAAAGCCCAGGCGGTTCATGCCGCTGTTCATTTTGAGCAGCACATGCTGGCCTTGCTGGCTTTTGTGGGCGGCCAGCCAGTCAATCTGCGCATCGCAATGCACCACATGGCTTAGGCCCAGGCGTGAGCAGGCTTCCAGCTCCCGCGCCTCGAACACACCTTCCAGCAGCACGATGGGGCCGCGCCAGCCCAGTTGACGCAGTTGCTGGGCTTCTTGCACTAGCAGCACAGCAAAGCCATCTGCGCCACGCAGCCCTTCGTAAGCCGCCGCGAGGCCGTGGCCATAGGCGTTGGCTTTGACGATGGCCCAGATACGGGCATCGCCTACGGCCTGGCGCACGCGCTGCAAGTTATGGCGCATGGCCTGGGGGTGGATGGTGGCAAGAAGGGGACGGGTCATAACGGGCAAAAAAATACCGAGCCAGCAATAAGCAAAGCCCGATTAAAACAGAGCCAACAGGCAGGGGGGGATTCTGGCACCAGCATGTCCATGCTTGCGTGATATAACCTTGTAACGCAAGGGCAGCAGCTGCGGCCCTTTTTTTGTCCCCCCCACCTAGCCCCACCCCCTATGGCATGAAGCGCGGTTTCTACACCATCATGGCAGCGCAGTTTTTCAGCTCGCTGGCCGACAACGCCCTGTTCGTCACGGCGGTAGAGCTGCTGCGTCACCAACGTTCAGGCACTTGGCAAGAAGCTGCCCTGGTGCCGATATTTGCCCTGTTCTATGTGCTGCTGGCCCCCTTTGTGGGTGCTTTTGCCGATGCGCTACCCAAAGGGCGGGTGATGCTGCTGAGCAATGCCATCAAGGTGCTGGGCTGTTTGCTGATGTGGTGGGGGCTACACCCCTTGGCAGCCTACGCCCTGGTGGGCTTGGGGGCAGCGGCCTATTCCCCAGCCAAATACGGCATCCTGACCGAGCTGTTGCCCTCTTCCCAACTGGTGCGCGCCAATGGCTGGATAGAGGGGCTAACCATTGCCTCCATCATCCTGGGCGTGCTGCTGGGCGGGCAGTTGGTCGGGCCGTGGCTTGCGCCTTATCTGCAAGCCCTGCCCTTGCCCTCTATGGATAGCCCCGCGCAGGCGGCCACGGTAGTGCTGATAGTGATTTACGCGCTGGCCGCCTTGTTCAACCTGGGCATACCGCGCACCAACGCCGCCTTGGTGTCTTTGCGCACCCATTCTGGGGAAAGCCTGGGCAGCAGCATACGCGCCCTGTTGAAAGACTTCTGGTGCTGCAACCGCCGCCTGTGGAATGACAAGCTGGGGCAAATCTCCCTGGCCACCACGACGCTGTTCTGGGGCGTGTCTGGCAATCTGCGCTACATCGTGCTGGCTTGGGCGGCTGTGGCGCTGGGCTATGAAACCACCAAGGCCTCAGCCCTGGTGGGCGTGGTGGCGCTGGGCACTGCCGCAGGGGCGGTGCTGGCAGCCATGCGCATGCGCCTGCAACACGCCACACGCACCATCTCCCTAGGCATTGCTATGGGCTTGCTGGTGGTGTGCATGAACTTTATTGACCAGCTTTGGCTGGCCGTGCCATTTTTAATTCTGCTCGGCGGCCTGGGTGGCTACTTGGTGGTGCCGATGAACGCCTTGCTGCAACACCGTGGGCATTGCCTGATGGGGGCGGGGCGCTCCATTGCGGTGCAGAACTTCAACGAGCAAGCCGCCATCCTGGGCCTGGGCGTGCTGTACAGCCTGGCTTCAGCACTGGGGTTGTCGGCCTACGGCGCAATTACCCTGTTTGGCCTGCTGGTTGCCGCCAGCATGTGGCTGATTGGCCGCTGGTACATCCACAACTGCCGCAAACATGGCGGTGAGGTACGGCGGCTGCTCACCATTGCGCGGGCGGACAAGCCGCCTGCTGATGATTAACCTTTCCCGCCAAGCCCCATATTGGCTTACTTGCCAATACAAAAACTAGAAAAAATCACCCCCAGCAAGTCGTCCGCGCTGAATTCCCCGGTGATTGCCCCCAACTGGTTTTGTGCCAGGCGCAGCTCTTCGGCCAGCAGGTCCAGCATGGGGCTGGGGGCGTTGAGTTGCTCTTGTGCTTCGCCTAGGTGTGCGCCGCAGGCTTGCAGGGCTTCAACGTGGCGGGCGCGGGCGATGTATAAGCCCTCAGCGGCAGATTGCCAGCCCGCCAGTTCCAGCAGGCGTTGGCGCAGGGCTTCTAGCCCCTGGCCTTGTTTGGCGGATAGCAGCAGGCCGCCGTCTGTTGGGGTGCTGGCGCTGGGCAGGGCATCGGCCTTGTTCCAGATATGCAGCACGGGCACTTGGGCGGGCAGGCTGCTGCTCAAGTCCTGGGCAATAGCGGCATCGGCGGCTTGGTAGGCAGCATCGTCTTGGCGGGTCAGGTCGTGCAGGAAGAGCACGGCATCAGCGCGGCGGATTTCCTCCCAGGCGCGTGCGATGCCAATGCGCTCCACCTCGTCGCTACTTTCGCGTAAACCGGCGGTGTCGATGACGTGCAGGGGCACGCCATCAATCTGGATGGTTTCCTGCACCTTATCGCGGGTGGTTCCGGCAATGGGGGTGACGATGGCCAACTCTGCCCCGGCCAGGGCGTTGAGCAGCGAGCTTTTGCCCGCGTTGGGTTGGCCAGCAATCACCACCTGAATGCCTTCGCGCAGCAATGCGCCCTGTTGGGTGCGTGCCAGGACTTGGCCTAGCTGGTCTTGCAGGCTGGCAAGCTGGCCCCAGGCATCGGCTTTTTGCAGAAAGTCGATTTCCTCCTCGGGAAAGTCCAGCGTAGCTTCTACCAACATGCGCAGGTGAATCAGCGCCTCGCGCAGCTCGCCGATTTCACGCGAGAACTCGCCCGACAAAGAGCGGCTGGCGCTACGGGCAGCAGCGGCGGTGCTGGCATCAATCAGGTCGGCAATGGCCTCGGCTTGCGCCAGGTCGATTTTGTCGTTTAGGAAAGCGCGTTCGGTGAACTCCCCCGGCTCGGCCAAACGCAAGCGGGGCAGGGTGGGGGCGTTGGGGGCCTCCGGCAGGGGCTGGCTGGCGGCTTGCAGGCAGCGCTCTAGCAGCAGTTGCAGCACCACGGGGCCGCCGTGGGCTTGCAGCTCCAGCACATCCTCGCCGGTATAGCTATGGGGGGCGGGGAAGAATAGCGCTAGGCCGTGGTCAATCGGCTGGCCTTGGGCATCAGGAAACGGCAGGTAATGCGCCTGGCGCGGCTTCAGGTCGCGCCCCAGCAACTGCTGCACCAGCGGGGCAATCTGTTGGCCAGAGATGCGCACAATGCCGACCGCGCCCCGGCCTGGGGCAGTGGCAATGGCGGCGATTGGGTCGTGGTGGCGGGCGAGCATGGCAGGCTTTTACTTCTTCGCCTCAGCCACTTTCTTGAAGGGGTGGTTGAACTGCGGCGGCACGCCCATGCGCACGTTGATGACCCATTGCTGGGCAATCGACAAGATGTTGTTGGTCAGCCAGTACAGCACCAGCCCAGCGGGGAACATGAAGAACATGAAGCTGAACATGATGGGCATGATCCACATCAGCTTGGCCTGCATGGGGTCGGGCGGCAGGGGGTTGAGCGCGGTTTGCAGCAGCGAGGACAGCCCCATCAGAACCGGCAGGATGAACAGCGGGTCTTTG
>CAZMMM010000192.1:0-4669 GCA_964567385.1 uncultured Comamonas sp. | reverse complement strand
TGGAAGAAAGTGTGGTTCTGCCAGAGGCCAAAGAAGCCCTACAAACCGCCTTGGCAGCACGCAATGCCTACAACCCACTGATAAATAAAGCCATTGAAGCGGGCCTAGCTGGTCATACCGCACGCGGGCAATCCATCTTGGTAGGAGAGGGCCGTGTTGCCCAGCAAGATGTCTTCAGAGCCCTGGATGCGCTGAGCAATCACCAAGAGGGCCTGATGCGTGATACCGGTGTAACCGCCGGCAATATTGCCAGCACCACCACCTTGCTGTTACTGGGCTTGGCTGCTGGTGCAGCCTTGTTGGGTACAGTCATTGCATTGCTACTAACCCGCTCCATCATCCGCAGCCTGGGGGGCGAGCCTGCCTATGCAGCCTCCATCGCCCAAGCCATTGCCGGGGGCAATCTGGCAGTGCGCGTCAACCTGCGCAATGGCGACACCACTAGCCTGTTGGCCCACATGCGCGCCATGCGTGAGAGCCTGGCTCAGGTAGTTGGCCAAGTACGGCAAAGCAGTGAGGCGGTGGCCTCTTCCAGCGCTGAAATTGCCCAGGGCAATAGCGACCTGTCTGGCCGCACCGAAAGCCAGGCCAGTGCGCTGGAGGAAACCGCCGCCTCCATGGAGCAACTAGGCTCCACCGTACGCCAGAACGCCGACAACGCCCGCCAGGCCAACCAGCTGGCCGTCAGCGCTAGCACCGTGGCTGAGCAAGGCGGCGCGGTGGTCGAACAGGTGGTGCAGACCATGCAAGGCATTAACGAGGCCAGCCGCCGCATTGCCGACATCATCACCGTGATTGATGGCATTGCCTTCCAAACCAACATCTTGGCACTGAATGCTGCTGTGGAGGCTGCTCGCGCTGGTGAGCAAGGCCGAGGCTTTGCCGTGGTGGCTGGTGAGGTGCGCAGCCTGGCAGGCCGTGCTGCTGATGCCGCCAAAGAAATCAAAACCCTGATTGACAACAGCGTGGAGCGTGTCGAGCAAGGCAGCAGCTTGGTTGACCAAGCAGGCAGCACCATGCAGGAAGTGGTGCAAAGCATTCGCCGCGTGACCGACATCATGGGCGAAATCAGCGCCGCCAGCAGCGAGCAAAGCGCCGGTGTCAACCAAGTTGGTGAAGCCGTCATGCAAATGGATCAGGCTACCCAGCAAAACGCCGCCTTGGTGGAAGAAATGTCTGCCGCTGCCAGCAGCCTGAACCACCAGGCCCAAGACCTGCTGCAAGCCGTATCCGTATTCCAATTATCTGATATACAACAACAACTTAACAACCAGCCAGCCAGCTTACGCTTTCGCGTAAGCACACACCAACACTTGGTGGCCCGCTAGGGAGCCGCCAGCCGTGACAAGCCAGTACACCCCACCCATCGCAGCAGCACCACCCGGCGGGCTTATGACCCGCCGGGAGCTAGGGCTGGCACTAACCGCCACCGCCCTGATGGCTGGTTGTGGCCCGCACTATGAAAAACCCTTGATGGTGGGCACTAACCTCTGGACAGGCTACGAGCCGCTGTACTTGGCGCGTGACCTGGGTTATTACGATGGCTTACCCCTGCGCCTGGTGGAGCTGGCCTCCACCACCCAGGCTTTAGATGCCCTGCGCGTAGGCCGCCTGGACATTGCCGCGTTGACTTTGGATGAAACCCTGCTTCTGGCACAAGAGCAAACAGACCTTTCCATCATCTGGGTCATGAACATCTCGGCGGGTGCAGATGCCGTCCTCGCCCGCCCAGGCATCCAGCACCTGGAACAACTGCCCGGCCTGCGTATCGGGGTGGAGCAAACAGCCGTAGGGGCATACATGCTGCAAGCACTGCTGACACATGCAAAGCTGAAAGCCCGCCAAGTAGAGATTGTTCCTCTGCCCGCAGACGAGCACCTGCCCGCCTGGCGCAATGGCGAGGTCGATGCCCTGGTCACTTTCGACCCCATGCGCCAGACTCTGCTGGAAGAAGGTGCGCAACTGCTGTTTGACAGCCGCTCCCTGCCCGGTGAAGTGGTGGACGTGCTGGTTGCCCGCGATGCTGCCCTGGCCTGCTGCGGCCCACAGATTACACAGCTGCTACAGGGGCAGGTCCGCGCTTTGGCCCATCTGCAAAACCACCGTACCCAAGCCCTGGTGCGCATGGCGCGCCGCCCAGGGGTTGCACCCGCCAGTGTGGCCACAGCTCTGGAGGGCTTGATACTGCCTGATGCAGCCGCCAACCACCAGCTGCTAACCAGCACCAACGAAGACGGTCTGCAGCACACTTTGCAGAAACTCTCAACACTGATGGTGCAGCGCGGCCTGCTACAGCAGCGCCCACTGATACTTCCCAGAATAGACCCCCGGTTTGCTCTAAAGGCTCACCAAACCACAGCACCATGAGCACCATTCCACACCCAGCCTCTGCCACCAGGCCCCTGCGCACCGTTCGCCTGCGGTTGTGGATGCCTTTGCTACTGATTGGCGCGGCAGTTTTGGGCTTCAGCGTCATGCTGCTAGTGCAGTACCAGCAGTTTCAGCGTGAGCTAAAACTGTTTGCCGAGCAAACAGCCCATAACGAGCTGCTACATGCACAGCGTGACCTGGAGGGCCTGCTGCGCCGCAATGAAGCGGGCGGCCTGGATAGTGTGCTGACCGAATTTGGCCTAAACACCAACGTAAGCTATGCCATCTTGGCTGATGAGCGCAACCGCGTTCTTGCTGCCACCCAGTTTGCCTGGCGCAAGCAAAGTCTGCATCAAGTGGCGACTGGCTTTCCACAGGCGCTGACCACCCAGGCACGCCAACAAAGGCGCGAGGTGCTGGAGCTGGACAAGTCCGCACAGCACCTCTGGGCCGTAGCCCCCATCACCATGGGCTTACAGCAAGGGGAGCTACGCACCCAGCGCCAGGGGCTATTGGTTGTGGCTTATGACCTGCGCCCCCGCCTGGAGCATGTCTGGTCTTTGGTACGCCAGCGCACCATTGCCTTCACCCTGATACTGCTGCTGGCCACCCTAGGCATGACTTTGCTGGGCCGCTGGCTGATTGTGCGGCCTGTACGCACACTGCAACAGCGTATGCAGCACATTAGCGCCGGGGACTTCTCTCAACCCCTACTCTGGCAGGGCAAAGGGGAGTTTCGTGACCTGGGCGAAGCGCTAGAGCGCATGGGCGAGCAATTGCGCCAGGATCGCCTGGTTCTACAGGAAAGCCAAGCACGCTACCAGCAACTGGCCAACGCGGCGTTTGAGGCCATCATCATCCACGATGGCACGCACATTCTGGATGCCAACGCCGCAGCCGATCGCCTGTTCGCCCCCGATAGCGGCTCTCTCGTAGGGCGTGCTGCCTTCAGCATTATTGCCAAGCACGATCAGCCCACCGTCAAAAAATACGTTAGTCAAAAGCTGGAAGGTACTTGGCTGATTGACCTAGTGGATACCCACGGCAAAGTCATCCCTTGTGAACTCAAGGTGCGCCAGCGCATCACCTCCAGCGGCCAAGTGCTGCGCATGGCTGCCATGCGTGACCTGCGCGAACAATTGGCCGCTGAAAAGCAAATTCGCCAACTCTCGCAGTTTGACCCACTCACCGGGCTATGCAACCGCCAGCTTCTGGCCCAAAGAGTGCAGCAAGAGATTGACCTGGTACATACCCAGCCTGGTCGCCGCGCCGCCCTGATTACCGTGGGGCTGAACAGCTTCAAAACCATCAACGACTCACTGGGCATGGGGGTGGGTGACCAGGTATTGCGCGCCGTAGCCCAGCGCCTGGCCGGAGCACAGGCCCAAACCCAAAGACAGGGCCAGACCCTGGCACGCACCCACGGCGATACTTTTGCCTTGCTCCTACCCGACATTGCTGGCCCGCTGGATGTGGCATCAGAACATGCCAGCGACTGCGCCCAAAAGCTGCTGGAGCATATTGCCCAGCCACTACACCTGAATGGCCATGAGCTGCACCTGAGCGCCTGCGCTGGTATTGTCATGATTCCCAATGACAGCCAGGATGCCCCTGAACTGCTGCGCGAAGCGGAAACCGCCATGCACCAGGCCAAGACCGACGGGCAAGCCAACATACAGTTTTTTGCCCACGCGCTGCAAGAGGCTGTCAGTGCTCGCCTAAGCCTGCGTAACGAACTGCGCTATGCCCTCACGCACCTACCCGGCGGCCTGCTGCTGCACTACCAGCCACAGCTCAATGCCGCTGGCAAGCTGGTCGGGCTGGAAGCCCTCGTGCGCTGGCAGCACCCCGAACGCGGCTTTATGCCACCCAATGCCTTCATTGCCGAGGCAGAGGCCAGCGGCCTCATCGTCGCCTTGGGCCAATGGGTCATGCTAGAGGCCACCTCCTGCCTGCAACGCTGGCGTAACGACCCTGCCTGCGCCGCCTGGGCACACTCCGTCTGCCTAGCCGTCAATGTCAGCCCTCGCCAGTTTCGAGAGCCTGACTTCGTGAACCAAGTCCAGCAAGTCCTGGAGCGCACTGGCCTACCACCCAGCCAGTTAGAGCTGGAGCTGACCGAAAGCGTCGTCATGGACAACCTACAGTCCACCCTAGACAAAATGGCGCAAATACGCGCTCTGGGCCTACGCTTTGCGCTGGATGACTTTGGCACCGGCTACTCCAGCCTGGCCTACCTCAAGCAGTTGCCAATTGACACGCTGAAGATTGACCGCTCCTTCATCATCGAGATTGATGC
>CAZMMM010000191.1:0-4704 GCA_964567385.1 uncultured Comamonas sp. | reverse complement strand
GTGGCTCAACCACAGCCCGCCGCCTGCCTGGCGAAAATGCCCGGCCAGCGCCTGGCGGTAGAGGTTGGCGGGATGGCGCTGCTGGCGCATATCGGTCAGCTCTTCGTCAATCACGCCAGCGGCAAAGTCTTCGCGGGTAACGGCTTCCAGGTAGAGCGCCCCCTGGCACAGGCGGCCCAGGTTGTCCAGAGCGCGTACCACATCGCGGGTGCTGAGGTAGGGCAGCACGCCCTGGCAAATCACCAGGTCGTAGCTGTCAGCGCTACGGTAATCCAGCACCGAGGCTTGCTCCCAGCCATAGCGCTCGCACAGATAGGGGCTTAACTCCACGCCTTGGTAGTGCATTTTTGGGTAATGGCGCTGCAACTGCTCGCGCCACAAGCCCAGGCCGCAGCCCATATCCAGCACCCGCACTACCGGCACGCGCAGATAGGCCAGGTAGCTGCACACAAAATCAGCCAAGCGGCGGCTATGGCCTTCATCCACTACACGGGTGCGGGGGTTGAAGTAGTAGCGCTCGTAGTAAGCCTCGTCAAACCATTGCTCGCTGGCTGAGGGGTGTTGCATGGAGAAGATGCCTTTCTTTCTGTTGTGCTTGCTATCCGCCAAACACCCACAGCGCCACTAAAGAGATGCTGGGGAAGAGCACCAATAGGCCAATGCGGATGATGTCCGAAGCCAAGAAGGGTAACACCCCCCGGAAGATGGTCCCCATAGGCACGTCCTTGGCAATACCGCTGATGATGTACACATTCATCCCCACCGGCGGGGTAATCAGCCCCACCTCCATCACCACCAGCGCCACCATGCCAAACCAGATGGCTTTCTCCTCCAGCCCCAGCCCCCAGTAATCCATGCCCAGCACAATGGGCAAGAAGATGGGCACCGTCAGCAAAATCATGGACAGGCTATCCATCACACAGCCCAGTACCAGGTAGATGACGATGATGGCTACTAGCACGGTAAACGGCCCCAAGCCCATGCTTTGCACCCAGGCAGCGGCCTCGGTGGGCAGTTGCGACAGGGACATAAAGGAGTTGAGCATGTCCGCGCCCAGCAAAATCAGGAACATCATGCCCGTGCCGGTGGCCGTGCCGTAGATGCAGGCCATCAGGCCATCGCCCTTGAGGCCGCCAGAGCGCCAGGCCGTCAGCCCCGTGGCCAAAGCACCGACCGCCGCCGCCTCGGTAGGGGTGAACAGGCCGCCGTAAATACCGCCAATCACCACGGCAAAAATCAGCATCACCGGCCAGGTGTCAATCACCGTGCGCAGGCGCTGCGCCCAGGTGTGGCGTGGGCTGCCGGGGCCGCCCGCAGCGGGGTCAACGCGGCAGATGATGGCAATCACCACCATATAGCCGACAGCGGCCAGAATGCCGGGCACAAATGCCGCCAGGAACAGCTTGGCAATATTTTGCTCGGCCAAGATGGCGTAAATCACCAGGGGCACAGAGGGCGGAATCAAAATCCCCAAGGTACCGCCTGCGGCCAAAGAGCCTGTGGCCAGGCTGTCCTTGTACTGGTGGTGTTTCAGCTCTGGCAACACCACATGCGACATAGTGGCCGCCGTGGCTAGTGAAGAGCCGCAAATCGCACCAAAACCTGCGCAAGCGCCCACCCCAGCCATGGCCATACCGCCACGCCAATGCCCCATAAAGGCATTGCCCGCCTTAAACAGCGCCCGCGACAGGCCACCATGGGTGGCAAACTGCCCCATCAGCAAAAACAGCGGAACCACCGACAAGTCATACAAAGAAAAGCGGCCATAAGGCGCGTTCTTTAGATAGGCCAGCAAGGGGTCTAGCCCAGAGACCCAGACATAGCCCAGCGCACCCGTTAAAAACATGGCAATGCCGATTTGCACGCGCAAAGCCAGCATACCCATCATCACCGCCCCCATGATGAGGCCAATTACCGAACCGCTCATGCCTGCTCCTGATTGCGCCAATCGCGCTGCAAGGTGTACAACGCCGTCACGCCCAGCAAAGCCAGGGCCGGCACTACGGGGATATAGCCCCACCAGATAGGCAGCTCAATCACCATGGAGGCTTCGCCGTACTCGCGCATCTCCTGCATCCCTTCCCACACGCGCCAGGCCAACACGAATGACGAGATGGCCAGCAACAAAGCGGCGACAGAATCAAGCACACGCTTCAAACCCGCAGGTGCCCAGAGCGTGAAGAAGTCCACAAACACATGGCCTTTCTTTAACTGACAGTAGGGCAAGCACATGGCAATCCCCATGGCCGAGAGCATTTGCACCAGCTCATAGTCGCCCGGCACAGGCGCATTGAACAGGGCACGCCCTACCACGCTGGCTGCTGACATCAGCGCTTCCAGCAAAAACATCAATCCGGCCAATACGGCCATGGCTTTACAAGCCCATTGCACGCCCCCAGCCACAGCGCCCTCTGGGGGGCGCGGCGGGTGCTGGGGCGCAGCAGCGGCAGCCGTGGGGGCTGCATCTTGCGTATGCGTCATTGGTATGTCTCCATCACTTTTGAATCACCATTAACAAAGGCCGCAGATGCTGCCATCTGCGGCCTGCCCATCTTGTGCTGTGCTGGTGCTTTCACACCCCGTGCAGCCGGGCTATCAGGCCGTGCTTATTGCGCGTATTTCTGCACCAGGGCGCGGGCTTCATCCAGCAGCTCCTGGCCGTTAAGCCCTTTGCCACTCACTTCCTTGACCCAGTCCTGCACCACAGGCTCGGCGGCTTTTTCCCAAACCTGCACATCCGCCTCAGACAAGGTGTTGATGGTGTTGCCGCGCTCGTTAGTGGCCTTGACACCCAGAACGTTGGCATCCTTAAAGCGGGCAGCCACCCAAGCCGAGGTTTCACGACCGCTGTTGTCGTCGATGATTTTTTTCAAATCAGCGGGCAGCTTGTCGTATTTTTTCTGGTTCATGACGAACAGCATGGTGGAGGTCACCATGGCCTTGGCTTCGCCCGTATCCAGGTGGTAGCGGGTGAGTTCGTGGGTTTTGGTGGCAGGCACTACTTCCCAGGGAATCAAAGCGCCTTCAATCACGCCTTTGGACAGGCTTTCGGCCATTTGCGGCACAGGCATACCTACAGGCGTTGCCCCCAGAGCGGCCAGCAGCTTGGTACCTTGGCGCGAGGGGGCGCGTACTTTCATATTCTTCAAATCGGCCAGGTTTTTGACTTCTTTTTCACGGAAGTGCATCACGTTGGGGCCGTTAATCCAAGTGGCAATGGGGTACACGCCATTCAGCTCTTTTTTGGCCTTGGTTTGCATAAAGTCCCAAAAGGCACGCGAGCCAGCCTCGGCATCAGCGGTGATAAAGGGCAGCTCAAACACCTCAGAAGCAGGGAAGCGCCCAGCGGTGTAGCCAGGCAGCGTCCAGATGATGTCGGCCACGCCATCGCGCACCTGGTTGATGAGCTGCGGCGGTGTACCACCCAAGCTCATGGAGGCGTAGATTTGGCACTTCATACGGCCTTTGGACTCCTCTTCAATCTTGTTGCACCAAGGCTCGATAAACATGGTTTGCGCCGCCGAGGTGGGGGGCAAAAAGTGCGACACCTTGAATGTCACTTCCTGGGCTTGTGCTGCTGCGGGCAGCAAAACGGCAGCCGCTAGGGCAAGGGCGAGTGGACGCAGTTTCATAGGTGCTTTCCTTCCATAAGAGTGAATACCGGTGGCTCAAAAAACCTACCGAACATGAAATCAAGGCTGCCAATATGTCATCACAAACACATCACAACCTGTTGTAGCTGGCAGTCTGGCGGCTTACGCCCATCCAAGAAAGACATTTCAGAGACTATCAGCTATAAAAATCAAGCATAGCAAAAAGCCCTGACAGCGTTGGCTGCCAGGGCTTGGATTTACACTTTCAAAACAGATTAAATGTCAATCCCACATTTACCCGGAGCCAAAATACCGTTGGGGTCTAAAGCGCGTTTGATTTTGCGCTCTACATCGCGCTTAACGGTGCCGTAGCTTTGCGCCACGCGCTCTTGGAAGGCGGTGTTGACGCGATAGACGGCGTAGCCCTCTTTTTCGAACTCATCGAGCAGCTCGGCAAAGCAGGCGTTGGCGCGTTGGGTTTCTTCCTCGCTGCTACGGTCGTAGAGCACGTCAATCACGTGGTGCATATCGCGCCAGCCGACGATGAACTCGCCTACATAGTCCAAGCCATGCTTGTTGAGAATGCGCTTGGCCAGGGATTTTTGCTTGTCGCACTCGCTGCCACGCGCCTGGCTGACGGGGGCAAACCACATGGAACCACCGCCCCCACGCCAGTTGTACAGGCCAAACTCTTGCAGGTTGGGCACGCCGCTCATCAGTTGCGAGCGGTATTTGAAGGGCTGGGTGTCGCCCGCTTCTTCCTGGGTAATCAGGCGGCCTTTGCCCAGTTGCTTCAACGCCCCTTTGACGATGTTGAAGTTCACCTCGACCTGCTCGGCTGTGCCGTACAGGGCGGCATAAACGTTCCAAGCGCCCAGCCCTTTGTCCTTCTGGATTTGCTTGAGGATGGCATCCGAGGTAGCGCCCGGCTCCGTGGTGTAGTCCGAGCGGCGCGTGTCGCAGGTAGCCGCTTCCCACAGCACGCCGGCAATCACCACCGAGTTGGGGATGATTTGCGCAATGCGCAGCGGGCGGATGAATTCAACGATTTCGCTGATGTCACTGTCTTCATCGAACTGGATTTCAAAGGGCTTGAACACCGGCGGCTTGG
>CAZMMM010000190.1:0-4725 GCA_964567385.1 uncultured Comamonas sp. | reverse complement strand
GCATGGTGCTGGGCAATCTGGCCTGCTTTACCCACGGCAGCACCATCGTCTATCCCAATGATGGTTTTGACCCCCTGCTGGTGCTAGAGACGGTAGAGGCCGAAAAATGCACCGGTCTGCACGGCGTGCCCACCATGTTCATTGCCGAGCTAGACCATCCGCGCTTCAAAGAGTTTGACCTCTCGACGCTACGCACCGGCATCATGGCTGGCAGCCCCTGCCCGATTGAAGTCATGAAGCGCGTCCAGGCCGATATGCACATGACCGAAGTCACTATCGCCTACGGCATGACCGAAACCAGCCCCGTCAGCTGCCAAAGCAGCACCGATACGCCGCTGGACAAGCGCGTCTCCACCGTCGGCCTGGTGCAGCCGCATCTGGAAGTCAAAATCGTTGACCCCGACACTGGCGAAGTGGTTGCCCCCGGCGTATCCGGCGAGCTGTGTACCAAGGGCTACTCCGTCATGCACGGCTATTGGGGCGATACCGAGCGCACCCGCGAAGCCATTGACGATGAAGGCTTTATGCACACCGGCGACCTGGCCACAATGGATACCGAGGGCTATGTGAACATCGTGGGCCGCATCAAAGACATGGTGATTCGCGGTGGCGAGAACCTCTACCCGCGCGAGATTGAAGAATTTTTGTATCGTCACCCTAAAGTTCAGGACGTGCAAGTGGTGGGCGTGCCCGACACCCGCTACGGCGAAGAGCTATGCGCCTGGATTATTACCAAGCCCGGCCAGAGCCTGACGGAAGAAGAAGTCCGTGAATTCTGTAAGGGCCAAATCGCGCATTACAAAGTGCCGCGCTACATCCAGTTCGTCAGCGAGTTCCCCATGACGGTAACGGGCAAGATTCAGAAATTCAAAATCCGTGAAGCGGTGATGGAGCAGCTGCAACTGCAAGCTGACAAAACCGCGTAACTGCGTAACAGCACCTTATTCATCCAACGAAAGGAGACTCAGAGCATGAGCACCAGCAAACTCAATCCGCGCTCGGCGGACTTTCAGGCCAACGCCGCCGCGATGCAGGCTTTGGTTGATGACCTACGCGCCCAATGCGAAAAAATCGCTCAAGGCGGCGGTGACAACGCCCGCGCCAAGCATCTAGCGCGTGGCAAGCTGCTGCCGCGTGACCGGGTGCAGCAATTGCTAGACCCCGGCTCGCCCTTTTTGGAAGTAGCCCCCCTGGCCGCGCTGAATATGTACAACAACGATGCCCCCGGCGCTGGCCTGATTGCCGGCATTGGCCGCGTGGCCGGCATCGACTGCATGGTGGTGTGTAACGATGCCACCGTTAAAGGCGGCACCTACTACCCCATGACGGTGAAGAAGCACCTACGCGCCCAGGAAATTGCCCAGCAAAACAAGCTGCCCTGTATCTATCTGGTCGATTCGGGCGGTGCCAACCTGCCCAACCAAGACGATGTCTTCCCCGACCGCGACCACTTTGGCCGCATCTTCTACAACCAGGCCAATATGAGCGCCCAAGGCATTGCCCAGATTGCCGTGGTCATGGGTAGCTGCACGGCGGGCGGCGCTTACGTGCCCGCCATGAGTGATGAATCCATCATCGTGAAAAACCAGGGCACGATTTTCCTGGGGGGGCCGCCCTTGGTGAAGGCCGCCACCGGGGAAGTGGTCAGCGCTGAAGACCTAGGCGGCGGTGATGTGCACACCCGTTTGTCTGGCGTGGCCGACCATCTGGCAGAAAACGATTTGCACGCCCTGGCACTGGCGCGCAAAGCCGTCTCTCACCTGAACAAGGGCAAGGCGGGCAACCCTGCCGACATTGCGCCCCAGCCCCCGCTGTTCAAGGCCAAAGAGTTGTACGGCGTGATTCCCACCGACACGCGCAAGCCCTTTGATGTGCGTGAAATCATCATCCGCATCGTTGATGGCAGCCAGTTTGACGAATTCAAGTCGCGCTTTGGCACCACCTTGGTCTGCGGCTTTGCCCATATCGAGGGGATGCAAGTGGGCATCATTGCCAACAACGGCATTTTGTTTAGCGAGTCGGCGCAGAAGGGCGCGCACTTCATCGAGCTGTGCTGCCAGCGCAAAATTCCGCTGGTGTTCCTGCAGAACATCACCGGCTTTATGGTGGGGCGCAAGTACGAAAACGAAGGCATTGCCCGCCACGGTGCCAAGCTGGTCACGGCAGTAGCCACGGCCAGCGTGCCCAAATTCACCATCATCATTGGCGGCAGCTTTGGCGCAGGTAACTACGGCATGTGTGGCCGCGCTTACAGCCCACGCTTTTTGTGGATGTGGCCGAATGCGCGTATCTCCGTGATGGGCGGGGAGCAAGCTGCCAGCGTGCTGGCCACCGTTAAGCGTGACGGCATCGAAGCCAAGGGCGGTAACTGGAGCGCTGAGGAGGAGGAAGCCTTCAAAGCCCCCATTCGCGATCAGTACGAAGAGCAAGGCCACCCTTACTACGCCAGCGCCCGCCTGTGGGACGACGGTGTCATCGACCCTGCCGACACCCGCCGCGTGCTGGCGCTGGGCTTGGCTACCACACGCAACGCGCCGATTGAAGACACCAAGTTCGGCCTGTTCCGCATGTAAAAGGAATCATCATGACCCGTGCTGTGATTACCCAAGTGAATGCTGGCGTAGCCACCATCACCCTGAGCCAGCCTGAAATCCGCAACGCCTTTAGCGATGTGGTGATTGCCGAAATCACCGCCGCGTTTGCCGCCGTCAGCCAGCGCGACGATGTACGCGCCGTGGTACTGGCCGCAGAGGGCAAAGCCTTTTGCGCCGGTGGCAACCTGAACTGGATGCGCGAGATGGCCGACTACACCCGCGAAGAAAACATTGCCGACGCGGGCAAGCTGGCCGCCATGCTAGAGACGATTTACCGCTGCCCCCACCCCACCATTGCCCGCATTCAGGGCGATGTCTATGCCGGTGGCATGGGGCTGGTATCGGCCTGCGATATGGCGGTGGCGGTGGAATCGGCAGGCTTTTGCCTGTCGGAAGTAAAGATTGGCCTGATTCCCGCCACGATTGCCCCCTATGTGCTGCGGGCGATGGGTGCGCGTGCTGGTCACCGCTACTTCCTGACCGGCGAGCGCTTTGACGCGCAAGAGGCGCTGCGCATCGGCTTTATCCATCAATTGGTAGCGGCGGACGACCTAGACGCTGCCGTTGATGGCCTGCTCAAAAACCTGCTATCCGCTGGCCCCGCCGCCGTACGCGCCTGCAAGCGCCTGGTGCAAGACGTGGCTGAGCGCGACATCACCGCCGCGCTCACCGCCCGCACTGTAGAAAGCATTGCTGACATCCGCGCCAGTGCTGAGGGCAAGGAAGGCGTGCAGTCCTTCCTGCAAAAGCGCAAGCCCAATTGGTTGGGTTAATGGCTGGGTTCATAGCCGGGTTAAGCGCAACTGCGCATTGAAAGAATTTGTGAGGCAAGAAATGTTTAAGAAAATCCTGATTGCTAATCGCGGTGAAATCGCCTGCCGCGTAGCCGCCACTGCCCGCCGTTTGGGTGTACAGACCGTGGCCGTGTATTCCGATGCGGATGCCGATGCCAAGCATGTGGTCGCCTGTGATGAGGCCATCCACATTGGCGGCAGCGCCCCCAAGGACAGCTATTTGCAATGGGAGCGCATCATTGATGCCGCCAAAGCCACCGGTGCTGAGGCCATCCACCCTGGCTATGGCTTTTTGTCAGAAAACGAAGACTTCGCCAAAGCCTGCGCCCAGGCTGGCGTGGTGTTTATCGGCCCGCCCGCCAGCGCTATTTTGGCGATGGGCTTGAAAGCCGAATCCAAGCGCCTGATGGACAAAGCCGGTGTGCCCCTAGTGCCCGGCTACCAGGGTGAAGACCAAGACCCCGCCCTGTTGCAGCGCGAGGCCGACTCCATTGGCTACCCCGTGCTGATTAAAGCCAGCGCCGGCGGCGGCGGTAAAGGGATGCGCCTGGTCGAAAAAAGCGAAGACTTCGCCGCTGCCTTGGAATCGTGCAAGCGCGAAGCCATCAACAGCTTTGGCAACGACGCGGTGCTGGTCGAGAAATACGTGCTGCGCCCACGCCACATTGAAATTCAGGTGTTTGGCGATACGCATGGCAACTGCGTTTATCTGTTTGAGCGCGATTGCTCCGTTCAGCGCCGCCACCAGAAGGTGCTGGAAGAAGCCCCCGCCCCCGGCCTGACCCCTGAGCTGCGCCAGCAAATGGGCGAGGCCGCCGTAGCCGCTGCCAAGGCTGTAGGCTACGTGGGCGCGGGCACGGTGGAATTTATTGTTGAGCAGCCCGGCGGCTACGAGCACCCCGAGCAAATGAAGTTCTACTTCATGGAGATGAACACCCGCCTGCAGGTGGAGCACCCCGTGACCGAAGCCATTACCGGCGAAGACTTGGTGGAGTGGCAACTGCGCGTAGCCGCAGGCCAGCCCCTGCCCAAGCGTCAGGATGAACTGAAAATTATCGGCCACGCTATCGAGGCGCGTATCTGCGCCGAAAACCCCGACAACCAATTCCTGCCCGCCACCGGCACGCTGCACTACTACCGCAAGCCCGCACACAGCGCCTTTGCGCGTAGCGACATCCGTTTTGACGACGGCGTGCGCGAGGGCGATGCCATCAGCCCTTTCTACGACAGCATGATTGCCAAGCTCATCGTGCGCGGTGATGATCGTGAGCAAGCCTTGGCCCGCATGGATGCGGCGTTGGCGCAGACCCATATCGTCGGTCTGGCTACCAACGTGC
>CAZMMM010000189.1:961-4754 GCA_964567385.1 uncultured Comamonas sp. | reverse complement strand
CAATACGATGCCATCGTGCTGGCCGCTGCGGGCTTAAAACGCCTGGAGCTGCAAGAGCGCATTCGCCATATCTTCACCCCCGAGCAAATGCTGCCCGCCGCTGGCCAAGGTGCGCTGGGCATAGAAATTCGCAGCGACCGCACCGACCTAGCCACCGCCTTGCAGCCCTTGGTAGATATGCCCACCTGGCTGCGCGTGACCGCCGAGCGCGCCGTCAGCCGTGGCATGGGCGGTAGTTGCTCTGTGCCGCTGGCAGCCTATGCCACGCTAGAAGGTGACAAGCTGCACCTGCGTGCCGCCTGGGGTGATGTCGAAGGCCGCCAGCCCCTGCTGCGGGTAGAGCGCTCCGCCCGCGTCACCACCTTGGCTGAGGCTGATGCCCTAGGTCTGGCCGCCGCCCAAGACCTACAAGCCGCAGGTGCGCACCCGCCCGAGGAGTCGGCCACCGCCGCGCAATAAGCACGGCTGCTAGCCCAGCGCCACCATGGCCAAGCACATTCACTCCTTCATCATCACCCGCCCACAGCCAGATAACCAGGCTTGGGTGGGACAGCTGATAGCACTGGGCCACAAGGCCTTGGGGCTGCCACTGATGGAAATCCGCCCCAGCACCAGCGCCGCCGCGCAAGCCACTTTGGCGCAAGTCCTCCCCCCCAGCGCGGATTGGCTGGACTACCAAGCCCTGATGTTCGTTAGCGTGAATGCAGTACGCTATTTTTTCGCCCACCCCAGCGTGCAGACCCAGCGCCCGGCTTTGGATGCCGCCTTGGCGCAAGGCCGGCTGCGCTGCTGGTCCCCCGGGCCGGGTACTAGCGCCGCACTGCAGCAGGTGGGTATTCCCGCCGAGGCCATAGATGCCCCCCGCGCCCAGGCCGCGCAGTTTGAGTCTGAAACCCTGTGGGAAGTGGTAGCGCCCCAAGTGCAAGCCCACGCAATGCAAGTCCAGACAGGGCAAACACCTGTCCAAGCCGTGCTCATCGTGCGCGGCACCGATGGCCGCGCTTGGCTGGCTGAACAATTACAAACCCACAACGTACCCGCCCTGTTTGCCCCTATTTACGAGCGCTGCCCACCCCAGGCCGATACCGCCTGGCAGACCCAGCTTGCACAATGTCGCGCCAGCGCTGGGCTGTGGGTGTTTAGCAGCGGTGAATGTGTGCAGAATTTAGCCGCCCTGGCACCCACTACTGACTGGAACGGCCAGTGCGCCATTGCCACCCACCCCCGCATAGCCCAGCAGGTGCAGGCTTTGGGCTTTACCCAGATACAGGTCTGCCGCCCAGCTTTGGAAGATGTGCTGCAGGCTGCTGCCAAGTTTGGGCTGGCGCAATAAGCGCCAGCAAGCTTTATAGAATGCCCAGCCATGAGCAATAACGGCCACCCCCCTTTTTCTGAGCAGCCTCACACACAGGATGCCGCTGCCACCAGCCCCCCGTCCGCCCCTGCAGCAGCCGCCCCGGGCTGGGCTTGGTTGGCCATCGTTTTGGCCTGCGTTGCTTTGGCTGTGGTGTGGCAGCTATGGAGCCGCCTGGGCAATATGCAAGAGCAGCTGGCCCAGCAATCTGCCCATAGCCAAACCCAGGCGCAAGAAGCGCGCACCCTGGCCAAAGAGGTGCAAGAGCTGGTGTATGCCACCAACACCCGCGTTGCCGTGGTAGAGGCACGTATGGCTGAGGTGAGTTTGCAGCGCAGCCAGCTCGAAGCCCTAGTGCAAGACCTTTCACGCTCACGCGAAGACACCCTGGCTGAAGACATCGAAGCCGCTTTGCGCCTGGCTGAGCAGCAAGCCCAGCTCACCGGCAGCCTGGAGCCCTTGCTGGCCTCGCTCAAAAGTGCGCAAAAACGCCTGGAACGCGCCGCCCAGCCCCGCTATTTGCTGCTGCAACGCGCCATGGAGCAGGATATTGAACGCCTACGCCAAACCCCCGTAGCCGATACCGCCAGCCTGCTGCTACGCCTGGACGAGGTGCTACGCTGGGTGAATGAGCTGCCCCTGCAAAACGGCCAGCCTTTAACGGCCCAAGACAGCCTGCCCTCGCGCCACATCAGCCCCGAGGCCTTGGCCCAATCCCAAGAGGCCACGGGCGAGGACAGCTTCTGGGCCCCCTGGCACCAACGCGCACGCTTACTCTGGCAAGGCGCACTCAGCCAGGCCCAGCAGCTCTTGCAAGTCAGCCGCATCACCCACCCAGAGGCGGCTTTGCTCTCACCAGAGCAGAGTTTTTTCCTGCGCCAAAACCTCAAGCTGCAACTACTCAATGCCCGCTTGGCCATCTTGGCGCGCCAATACCCTGCGGCCCAGACTGATTTGCACAGCGCCCAACAGCGCATTGACAAATACTTTGTGCCAGAGGCGAGGCAAACCCATCGCGCCCAGGCGGCTTTGGCGCAGCTGCAAGCCTATTTACAAGACAGCCAGCTGCCCAACCTAAACGAAACCTTTGCCGCATTGGCTGCCAGCGCCGCCCTACCAGTACTCAGCCCTGCCAGTCCTGTCAGCCCCGTTAGCCCACCAGAGCCTTCTTCTGAGCCGTCGTCAGACCAGCCCGACTCAGAGTTTGCCGTGCCTTACCAATAAGGAGAGTCCGCCATGATGCGCGCCACCCTGTGGTTTCTGGGCCTGTTTGCCCTGGCGGTTGCACTGGCCCTATTTGCGGGCAGCAACCAAGGCGTGGTCAGCCTGTTTTGGAAGCAGCACCGCATAGACCTGTCCTTAAACCTTGCCCTATTGGCTTTGTGCAGCCTGTTTGCCCTGCTTTATGCCAGCTTGCGCGGCTTGGCAACGCTAGGCCAACTCCCCAAGCAAGCGCGACAAGGACGCATGCAGCGCAAAGCCCAGCAACAGCAAGCCCATAGCCAAGCGCTAGAAGCCCTGCAAAACTGCAGCACATCTGCCGAGTTAGCCCAGCTCTGGCGGCAATGGCCCAGCACCCAGCAGCAGCAACCGCGTTTGGCCCTGCCAACGGCCCAGCAATGGCTGCAATTGCAAGGCAGCCCCCAACAAGCCCTGCAATGGCTGTGGCCGGTGTGGATTGCTTATGAGCAAGACAAGCTTCCCGCCCATCAACGCCCCAGCCTTTGGCAATGCCTGGCCCTTTGCCACGCCGCACTGGATGCCGCCTGGCTAGAGCGCTTTAAACAGGCCCAGCAACGCCACCCCCAGCAAGCCGAGCTGGTTCTACTCCAAGGTTTGGCTCATGCCAAACTGGGCCAGCCTGCAGAGGCGCAAGCCTGCTTGCAGGGCAGCATAGAGCAGCTCCCCCCCTCGGTATTGCAAAGCAGCGCCTGGCAACAACTGGCCCTGCTGGCCGAGCAACGCCAAGACCAAAGCGCCGCCTTCAGCGCTTGGCGCTCTGCGGCCCTGGCCATCGTGCCAAGCACCTTGCCAGCTGCATAAACACGCCCTAAGCCCAGGCTGGCTAAAATCCGCCGTTTGCTGCGTTTTCTTTCCAGCCCGTTTGCACCCTCAACCCAGCCAAGCTTTGCGCAGGGTGCAGCGCCTGTAGCCACCTTGTTTTTTCAGTGCGCCAGCCACCTTGGCTGCTGCTCACCGCTGATGGTTTTTTCACTATTTTTTAATGGTTTTACCTCTTAACGCCATGTCTTCTGCATCTACCACCACCCAGCCTGGCCTAGATAGCCTGTCTAAATCCTTTGAACCCGCCGCCCTAGAAGCCCATTGGGGCCCTGAATGGGAAAAGCGCGGCTACGGCGTTGCAGGCGTGCGCGGCACAGGTCAGCCCGATGCCCATGCGCCCGCTTTTGCGATTCAACTGCCGCCGCCCAATGTGAC
>CAZMMM010000189.1:0-951 GCA_964567385.1 uncultured Comamonas sp. | reverse complement strand
CACGCGTTTAACCAGACCATCATGGACAGCCTCACCCGCTACCACCGCATGTTGGGGCACAACACCGCCTGGATTCCCGGAACCGACCACGCCGGTATCGCCACGCAAATTGTGGTGGAGCGCCAGTTGCAAGAGCAGGGCATCAGCCGCCACGACTTGGGACGCGCTGAGTTCGTCAAAAAAGTCTGGGAGTGGAAAGAGGAGTCCGGCAACACCATCACCACGCAAATGCGCCGCATGGGCGATACCGTCGATTGGAGCCGCGAATACTTCACTATGGACGACAAGCTCTCTAAAGTGGTGACGCAAACCTTTGTCAAGCTGTATGAGCAAGGCTTAATTTACCGAGGCAAGCGCCTGGTCAACTGGGACCCCGTACTGCAATCGGCCGTCTCTGACCTAGAGGTAGAGAGCGAAGAAAAAGACGGCTCGCTGTGGCACATTGCCTACCCGCTGACTGACGGTAGCGGCCAATTGGTAGTCGCCACCACCCGCCCCGAAACCATGCTGGGCGACGTAGCCGTGATGGTGCATCCCGAGGATGAGCGCTATACCCACCTAATTGGCAAGATGGTGCAGCTGCCCTTGTGCGACCGCCAGATTCCAGTGATTGCCGACGAATATGTCGATAAGGAATTCGGCACTGGTGTGGTCAAGGTCACGCCCGCGCACGACCAAAACGACTATGCGGTCGGCCAGCGCCACGGCCTGCCGATGATTTGCGTGCTCACGCTGACTGCCACCATCAGCGACAACGCTCCAGAAAAATACCAGGGCATGGATCGCTTCGCTGCGCGCAAGGCCGTGGTGGCTGACCTCGAAGCGCTCGGCCTCTTGGTCGAGATCAAAAAGCACAAGCTGATGGTGCCCATCTGCACCCGCACTGGCCAGGTGATTGAGCCCATGCTCACCGACCAATGGTTCATCGCCATGAACAAGACAGGCGAAGGC
>CAZMMM010000188.1:0-4757 GCA_964567385.1 uncultured Comamonas sp. | reverse complement strand
CTTTGCTGTAGCCCATGTCCACATAAAAGGGGTTGGCCATGATGCCCATCACCACGTCGCTGATGCGGTAGATGGCAATCAAGCCCAGCACCAGCGCTGCTTGCCAGTGGTAGCGCTGAAAAAAATCAGCAAAGGGCTGGATAAAGGCTTCTTGCAACCACTGCCCCGCACTGCGGCTTGGGGTTTGGGGTTGGGCTGTGAGTTCGGGCGAGAGCAGCACTGTCACTACGCCCACGGCCATGCTGGCGGCCATGGCACCATAAGCCCATGCCCAGGCGCTTTGCACATAGCCCGCCTCGGCTCCCTGGGCGCGGGCGGCCAGCCATAAAGCGCCTGCGCCTGCCCAAATCATGGCCAAGCGGTAGCCGGTTTGGTAGGTGGCGGCCAGGGCGGCTTGGCGCTCGGTACTGGCTGATTCAATGCGGTAAGCATCCAGGGCAATATCTTGCGTGGCCGAGCCAAAGGCCACCGCCAGCGCACACCACACCACGGGGGTGAGTGCCTGCTGCGGGTCTTGCAGCGCCATACCCAGCAGCCCGGCCACAATCAAGCCTTGGGCAAACAGCAGCCAACTGCGCCGCCGCCCCAGCTTGGCGGTCAGCAGCGGCAGCGGCAGGCGATCGACCAGCGGCGACCACAGCCACTTAAAACCGTAGGCCAGCCCTACCCAGCTCAAGTAACCAATGGTGGTGCGGTCAATGCCGGCCTCGCGCAGCCAAAACGACAGCGTGCCGAACACCAGCAACAGCGGTAGCCCGGCAGAAAACCCCAGCGCCAGCATGCGCAGGCTGGCTGGCTCGGCATAGACGCGCCAAGTGGCCAGCCAGCTGCGCTGGGAGTTATTTTTCGACAAAGGCGCGTTCAATTACAAAGTCGCCGGGGGTGGAGGTGTTGCCCTCTTTGAAGCCCATGTCTTTCATGATGGCTTTGAGCGAGTCCAGCATCTCGGGGCTGCCGCAGAGCATGACGCGGTCAGTCTCGCGGTTCAGGGCGGGCAGGCCGATGTTTTGTGGAAATACGCCCTGGGTAATCTGGTCAGAAATACGCCCCTGATTACGGAACGGCTCGCGGGTCACGGTGGGGTAGTAAATCAGCTTGTCTTTGACGATTTCGCCCAGGATTTCGTGCTCGAACAGGTCTTTTTCCAGCAAGTCGCGGTAGGCCAAATCTTCTACATGGCGCACGCCGTGTACCACGATGACTTTTTCAAAGCGCTCGTAGGTGTCCGGGTCGCGAATGATGGACAGCCACGGTGCCAGCCCCGTGCCCGTGCCCAGCAGATACAGGTTTTTACCGGGCAGCAGGTAGTCGGTGACTAGCGTTCCGGTGGCCTTGTTGCCAATCAAAATCGTGTCGCCCACTTTGATGTGTTGCAGGCGTGAGGTCAACGGGCCATCAGGCACTTTGATGGAGAAGAACTCCAGGTGCTCCTCCCAGTTCGGGCTGACTACCGAGTAAGCGCGTAGCAGCGCCTTGCCATCCACCTTCAGGCCAATCATGATGAAGTGGCCATTGGAAAAACGCAGCCCCTGGCCGCGTGTGGTGGTAAAAGAAAAAAGCCTATCGGTCCAGTGGTGGATAGACAGCACACGTTCTTCAACAAAAGCACCCATAGCAAAAACAGCAGTTAAAAATGTAGTTTGAAAGTGACGGATATGCACCGCACAGCGGGCAACCGCACATTGTCGGTCATAGCGCTGTGGCCTCAAGTGCTATGGGCACAATTGTTGATAGGGCTTAACTTGCCTTTTGGGGGCTGCTTTGTGCTGGCAGCAGGGGCTAGAACACCCTGGGTCTGCTGCTTAGGTTCCAGTCTTCGCGGGCATCAAACCATTCTTCAACCAAGGTCTTCACCAGCTCTGCCGCAGGCATGCTGCGCGCCAGGGCCGCACCTTGGCCTGCCCAGTAGGGCGCATAGCCCATTTGCTGCTGGGCCTCGGCGGCTTTTTGCAATGCCTTGGTGGCAAAGTAAGGCCAGGGGTAGGGGGGCAGGGCTTGGTCGTAGCTATCGCCCAGCTCATGCATGCGGCCCACAATGCCGCGTGCCGGGCGGCCTGAGATGGCGCTGGTAATGCGCGTCTGCATGGCCTTGGGGCTGGCCAGGGCGGCGCGATAGGCGGGGCTGGCCAGGGACTCGGGGCAGGACACAAAGGCCGTGCCCATTTGCGCGGCGCAAGCGCCCAGTTGCAGCGCAGCGGCAATGCCCGCTCCATTCATGATGCCGCCCGCTGCCACCACGGGCAGGCGGGTATGGCGTGCCAGCAGTTGCACCAAGGCAAAAGTGCCCATGTACTGGTCTCGCTCGGGCTGGAATACCCCACGGTGGCCGCCAGCTTCCACGCCCTGAGCAACCAGCACATCAATGCCCGCTTGTTCGATTTGCAGGGCTTCTTCCAGGCAGGTAGCGGTTGCCATGGTGAGGCAGCCAGCCTTCTTTAGCGCCTGGATAAAGCTTTGCTCAGGCAGCCCAAAATGAAAGCTCACCACCTTCGGGCGCTGGGCCAGCACCATGGCTTGCAGGGCCTGGTTGCCAATCACGCTGGGGTACAGGTCTTCCAGCTCCCAGGGTGGGGTGGCTTTGAGCTTTAAAAAATCAGGGGCCAAGTGTCGCAGCCAGGCCCGCTCTGCCTCGGGGGGGCAATGGCTGCTGGCGTGGCAAAACAGGTTGATATTGACCGGCGCTTGGGTGAGGCGCTGGGTTTCTTCTATATGCGCCTGGGCTTGCTCCAAACCATAAGCGCCCAAACCAATAGAGCCCAGCCCGCCTGCTTGGCTGACTGCTGCCGCCAGCGCAGGGCTGGAAGTCCCAGTCATCGGGGCTTGAATGATGGGAAAGCGGATGCCTAGCTTGTCCATCCAGGGGGCAATAGCGGCCATAGGGGTGCTCCTTTCAGTTAGCAGTTGCCGAGTGTGCAGCGTCCTGCCTTGTAACACGCTGCCCCACGCCAATAAGCAGCGCCGCCGCCAATAAGCACACACTGCCTATGGCAAATAGCGGCAGGTACGTGCCGCCATGGGCATACACAGCCGCCAAGCTATAACCGCTAATAGCCTGCGCCAGGGCAAACGTAGCCGTGGCATAACCCCACATGCGCCGGTGCGCCGCCACACCCACCAAGAACATCACATAGCCCGAGGCCATAGACACCACCGCTGGCGTAAGCGCCCCCATGGCAAAGCTCGATAGGCTGTGCAGCGTCCAGTGGTTGCCCAGCACTGGCAGCAGGGGCAGCGCCACCACACCAGTCTTGAGCAGCAGCGCCGTGCCCATGCTGCGCCCCCAGCCCCAGCGCGGTGCAACCACGGCTACCAGCGCTGGCCCCAGCATCGCCCCCACGCCAAACAGCGCCCATTGCACAGAGGTATAGGCCGTGCTCAAGCCCAGTTCCCGCCCCAGGTAATCCACCCAGAACACGGTGTGGGGCACATAGCCAAAGCCGTCCAAGGCATAGGCCAGCAGCAGCAACACCACCGCCCCCGTCCAGAGCTTTTGCGGGGCGGGCAAGGATGAGGAGGATGGCGCCTGCGCCATCACCACAGGCGGGCTAGGCAAGCAATCTGGGCGGCTGCTGTATTGCCCGGCCAGCGCTGCCAGCGCGGACAAGCCCGCCAGCGCCAGCCACAGCCAGCCCAGGCCCCAATCCAGCAGCAGGGGAATCACCGTGGCTGATAGCAGCGCCCCCGCCCCTACGCCGCAAAACATCAGCGGGCCGAGCACCGCACGGCGCTCAGGCGCGGCGGCGGCCATGGCAACCGATGGCCCCAGCACCATCAGCATGGCCCCGCACACGCCCGCCACAAAGCGCCAACTGGCCAGCACCCAAGGCGCTTGCGGCCAACTGCTGGCGGCAAAACTCAGCACCGTTGCCCACCAGCACAGCAGCAAGGTGGTACGTGCCCCCAAGCGCTGCGCTGCTGTGGCTGCCGTCAGCGCCCCCAGCAGATAACCCAGCAGATTGGTCGCCCCTAAAAATGCCGCCTGCTCGCCCGAGAGCCAGCCCGACAGCACCATTTGCGGCATCAGCGCCGTATAGGCAAAACGCGCCAGCCCCGTGCCGCTGAAGGTGGCCATAAAGCCCACCATAAGAATGTGCGCCGTGGGGCGTTGTGCAGAGAAAGAGGTGGTCACAAAGCAAAAAGGCAGCCATGCCGTCAAAACGAACAAGGCTGCCATTGTGGCTGCTGTGGGGGTGGGAGGAAGCCGATGTGGTGGAAAACGCAGCTTTAAACTACCTGACTTGGTCGCCTTATTATGCTTGCTTTTAATTCTGCTTTTGCTTTGTCAAGGCTAAAATTTTTTTCTTTTGTTATTTTGTTTATCAAATTCTTGCCATGCTGCCACAGGTATTTATCTATATCGTAATTTGAATATGAGTTTAACTTGTACTCCGCCTTAAATTTAATAAATACATCATAAAATTGAGTGTATGTCTTCGGTGTGGCGAAGCTGATTGAATTATTGTATTTTTGGCTCATATAGCCAACCAGTAATATCCAAATATAGCTATCGTATATCGGGATTTTTCTACCACTTAGAAAATGAATATACTTCGACGAGAATGACAGGTTGCAGCGGGTATGATTTTTGGATGTTGTCGGACTTACCCAGCTAACCGTTGATATTTTGTCAACAGATGCCACATATTGTTCAAATGAGTATGAGGTGTGGGAGTTATCAATTTCTAATATTATTTTCTCAACAACTGGAGTGATGTACTGTATTGCGGTTGAATATATTTGATTGAGTGCGGCAACTT
>CAZMMM010000187.1:2641-4771 GCA_964567385.1 uncultured Comamonas sp. | reverse complement strand
CAGAGCCAGAGCCAGCCCCAGAACCACTCCCCGCCTCTAACAACGAGTTAGACCCGCCCCCTGCTGACCCGCACGACCTCAGCCTGGACCCCGCCCTGAACAGCACCGCTCTGCCCAGCTTTGTGCGCAAAGCCCAGCGCCAAGAGCGCTGGAACCAGCCCTGGCTACGCTTTACGGGGGGGCTGCTCCTTATCGTGCTGCCGGTGCTGCTGGTGCTGCAAATTTTGGTGCATGAGCGCAATGCCGTGGCTGCCAATGTGCCCCTGCTGCGCCCTTGGCTATCAGGGGTCTGCCACTTACTGGGCTGCGAGGTGCAAGCACCGCGCAATATTGCCATGCTGGTGGTCTCAGGCTCCTCCTTTGAGGCCGAGCCCCAGCCCGGGCACTTCCGCCTTGGGGTCAGTGTTTTAAACCAGTCAAGCACCGTGGTGGCCATGCCCGCCCTGGAACTAACCCTGACCGATGCCCAAGACCTGGTTCTGGCCCGCAAAGTACTCCAGCTTGACGCTATCGCCCCACGCCAGCTAGGCCCGCGTGGCGAGTGGAGCACCAGCCTGCCCCTGCAGGTGCACAACCTGCCCCAGCCCGTTTCGGGCTACCGCATCTTGGTTTTTTACCCCTAAGCACTCAACCAGTAAGGACTTTTCATGACCACCTCCAACCCCATGCAAGACCGCCGCCCCCGCATTTTGGTGGTAGACGATGAGCCCACCAACCTGCAGGTACTGCGCCAGGTGCTGCAAGCCGACTACCGCCTGCAATTTGCCACTGATGGCCCGCGCGCCCTGCAATTGGCGCGTGAGCAAAAGCCCCAGCTCATCCTGCTAGACGTGATGATGCCCGGTATGAACGGCTATGAAGTGTGCGCAACCCTCAAGGCCGATGCGCGGACGAAGTCCATCCCAGTGATTTTTGTGACGGCACTCAACGACAGCAGCGACGAAACCCGTGGTTTTGATGTGGGGGCTGTGGACTACATTACCAAACCCATCAGCGCCCCCGTGGTACGTGCACGGGTGAAAACCCACCTCTCTTTGGTGCGGGTGGATGAGCTGGTGGAGTCGCGCCTACAAATCGTGCAGCGCCTAGGGCGCGCTGCTGAATACAAAGACAACGAAACCGGCATGCACGTGGTGCGCATGAGCCACTACTCGCGCCTGCTGGCCCTGGCCGCTGGCTGCGACGCGCAATGGGCTGAAGACCTGCTGCACGCCGCCCCCATGCACGATATTGGCAAAATTGGTATTCCCGATGGCATCTTGCAAAAGCCCGGCAAGCTCACGGGTGAGGAATGGGATGTCATGCGCACCCACCCCCACATTGGCGCGGAAATCATTGGGGAGGACAACTCCCTGCTGCTGCAAATGGCCCGCTCGGTAGCCCTCTACCACCATGAGAAATGGAATGGCAAAGGCTACCCCCATGGCCTGGCAGGCGAGGCCATACCGCTGGAGGCACGCATCGTCGCGATTGCCGATGTGTTTGACGCTTTGACCTCCGTGCGCCCCTATAAAAAAGCCTGGGACCCTGACGATGCCCTGGCCTTAATCCACGATGAGGCCGGCCAGCACTTTGACCCGCAGCTAGCCGCCTTATTCATCCCCCTCAAGCCCCAGCTGCTGGAAATTCGCGAGCGCTGGGCCGATATCTGGCCCGATGAACCCACGCCCCTAGAGAACCGCTAGGCCCCAGCCTCTTTCCACACCAGCCCACACCCCAGCGCGCCATGCTCAACCGATTTTTTCTGGTAGGCCAAGACCCTTATCCTTTTTTGTGGCAACAGCATGACCCTTGGCTGGTGGCCCTGTCAGTGCTGATTGATGTGGGGGCCTCCATCGTTGCCCTGCACATGGCCACCTTGGCGCGTGATGCGCACAGCACAGGAATGCGCCAGCTGGCCTTGGCCTCTGGCGCTTTGGCTTTGGGGGCGGGCATTTGGGCCATGCACTTTGTAGGCATGCTGGCTTTCAGGGTTTGTGCTCAGGGGAGTTTTGATCCCTGGCTGACCGCCACCTCGGTCATTCCCAGCCTGGCAGCCTCCTGGGTCGCTTTACGCCTGCTGGCCCGGCCAGAGGTGCGTTGGCCGGTGCTGGTAAGCAGCGGTGTGCTAATGGGAGCCGGAATTGGCCT
>CAZMMM010000187.1:1038-2631 GCA_964567385.1 uncultured Comamonas sp. | reverse complement strand
GCGCTATGACCCGCTGGGCTTTGGCATCTCCATTGTGGTGGCCGTAGTTCTGGCGGTACTGGCTCTGTGGGTACGCTTTGGCTTGCAGGGCTGGCTGCGCCAGCGTGCAGGTCTGCAAGTGGTGCTGGCTGGCCTGGTCATGGGGACAGCCATTACAGGCATGCACTACACGGGCATGGCGGCCATCCGCTTTATCTATCCGGATGCAGTAAGCAGCCCTGAAAAAGCCATTCCAGAACACCAGAACCCGCTTGTTTTCAGCAATGGTGGGCAACTTAATACAGATATAGCCGCCCCTGCCCTGGATGCCGACGAGCAAGAGCGCCAGCAGCAGGCACTTGGCTTGTTGGCAGAGCAGGAAAATAAACGCGGTATTGACCAGCTTCTGTTGCCCTGGGCGATTGCGGCAGTCACCTTCATCCTGGGCCTGCTGGCCTTGGCAGTGAACGCTGGGGTGCGCTTTCGGCAAATGTTTTTACAGGCCCAAGCCAGCGAAAACCTACAGCGCGCCGTGCAAGAAACGGCGGTAGATGCCGTCATCCGCATCACTGGTAGCGGCATTGTGCAAGCCTTCAACCCCGCCGCCGAGCGCATGTTTGGCTGGCAAGCCAGCGAGGTCATAGGGCGCAATATCAACATGCTCATGCCCGAGCCCTATCGCAGTGCCCATGATGGCTATTTGCACCGGCACTTGAGCACGGGCCACTCCTCCATCATCGGCAAAGGGCGCGAGGTACACGGCCAGCGCAAAGACGGCAGCATCTTCCCCGCTCGTCTGGCCGTGGGGCGGGTGCAGCACGATGCTGATGGCCAGGCCACCTTTGTGGGCTTTTTGACTGACCTGAGCAGCTACTACGCGCTAGAGCGCGAGCGCCAAAAAGATGCCGAGCAGCTGCGCTCCCTGGTCGGCAACCTGCCTGGCGTTGCCTTTCGGCGGCGCAACAACCCCGACTGGCAGATGGAGTTCATCAGCGAGGCGGTGTTTGAAATTACCGGCTGGGCGGCGAATGACTTCCTGGAACAGCGCGTGCATTGGAGCGAAATCATTCACCCCACAGATTTCGCCCGCATGCGTGACATCATCGACTACGCCGTTGCCCAGGAAAAGCCCTATCACGTTGAGTACCGCATCACCCACCGCAACGGGCAAACGCGCTGGCTCTTCAGCACTGGACGCGCCCTGAGCAAAGAAGACGGGCACAGCACCTGTCTGATTGACGGGGTGATTACCGACATCACCGAATCCAAGGCACGCAATGCCGAGCTCACCGGCCTGCTACAGGCCCTGGAGCGCTCTGAAGCCATGGCTGAATTCACCCCCCACGGGGATTTTCTGGCGGCTACCCCCCAGTTTTTGCAACTGTTTGGCTACAGCCTGGATGAGTTGCTCGGCGTCTCTCATGCGCTACTGTGCGCCCCAGACTATGCGCACAGCGCCGCCTGGCAGGCATTCTGGCAAAACCTGGCCGCAGGGGAATTTGCCTCTGGGGAGTTTGAGCGCGTAGGGCGCAATGGGCAGCCCGTGTGGCTACACGCCTCCTACAACCCCATCCTGGATGCGGAGGGCAAGGTCTTCAAAGTCGTCAAAATGGC
>CAZMMM010000187.1:0-1028 GCA_964567385.1 uncultured Comamonas sp. | reverse complement strand
TGGCCACCGACCTCTCGCACCGCCATGCCATGGAGCAAGACCTGCGCGAAGCCAAAGAACGCGCCGAAGCGGCCGCGGCCGCACGCACCAACTTCCTGGCCAATATGAGCCATGAAATCCGCACCCCCATGAATGCCATCATCGGCTTTACCGATGTGCTGATGGAGACCCCCCTCTCCCCCGAGCAGCGCCAGCAGCTGGGCACGGTGCAGCGCTCAGCCCGTTCACTGCTACACCTGCTCAACGACATATTGGATGTTGCCAAGCTAGACAAAGGCGCCATGGTGCTCGAAGAGGCCGACTTCAACCTGCACGAGCTATGCCGCCAAATGCTGGACAGCCTGCGCGTACAGGCTGACAAAAAAGGCCTCTTCCTGCGCCTGGATTACGCCCCAAGCCTGCCCCATTACTGGGTGGGCGATGCCTTTCGCTTGCAGCAGGTGCTGATTAACCTGGTGGGCAATGCCATCAAATTCACCCACCGGGGCGGCATCACCTTGCACGCCCGCTTTGACCCCGAGCAGCCCCAATGGCTTTGCCTGGAGGTGCAAGACAGCGGCATCGGCATGAACGAGGCAGCGCTGGCGCGGGTGTTTGAGTCCTTCTCACAGGCCGACGCTTCCACCACCCGCCATTACGGGGGCACAGGCCTGGGCACCACCATTGCGCGTGATTTGGTAGGGCTTATGCATGGCCACATCAGCGTTAGCAGCCAACCCGGCCAGGGCAGCAGCTTTTATATACACCTGCCCCTGCCCCAGGCCGCCGACCAAGCACCGCGCCCCTCTAGCCAGCCAGGCCCTAACCAGCCCAGCCTGCCGCCGCTGCGCATTTTGGCGGTGGACGACGTACCCACCAACCTAGAGGTGCTGGAACTGGCCCTGGGCCGCCAGGGCCACCAAGTGCAAAGCGCCACCAGTGGAGTACAGGCCCTGCAAGTGCTACAACAGCCCCAGCCCGCCATTGACTTGGTGCTGATGGACTTGCACATGCCCGAGCTAGACGGCCTGAGCACCACCCGCCAGCTA
>CAZMMM010000186.1:0-4775 GCA_964567385.1 uncultured Comamonas sp. | reverse complement strand
CAGTGCGGAATTGACCACCTCCATAGAAATACGGCTGGCCGACACCACAACCAACACCATCAACACCCCCAGGCTGGCATGCAGCCAGCGCAGCCCTGCCCCCCCAGTCAGCAGGTCGGCATAAAAGCCCGCCAAAGTCACGCCCAAGGCCAGCACCGCCCAGGCAAAAGAGCTATGCCTGCGCCCTTTGGAGGAATACAAGGGCGGGGCTAAAAGCCACAGCAGATACGCCAGAAAACCCAACCCAGCCACCGCCGCCAGCCACAGCCCCGCCTGGGGCCACCAAACCGTGCCCCAGAAACCCAAGCGGGCAAACAACCACAGCAGCACCAGGACTTGCAGCTGGCGTGGGCGCTGCCCCGTCCAGTCAGCAAATTCAGGCACTGCCGTCAGGGCAAAACCGGCCACAGCGGCCAGGGCAAAGCCATAAAGCAGCTCATGCGCATGCCATACCACGGCCCCACCTGCTACCGCTGGCAAAGGCCAGCCATGCTGCAATGCCCCCGCCCACCAAGCCAGCAGCAAGCTGCTGCTGAACATAGCCAGTAAGAAGAAAGGCCGCATAGCGCACATCCACACCGGATGGCTAACACACCACAGCGCCCAATCAGCTGGGCGAGCACTGGATGCTTCTTGATGCTTGGCGCTCATCTGCCCTCCTCCCAACGGCCTGGGCCTGCCAGCACCTCGGCACCAGCTGCCAAGGGCGTTGGTGGCAAATCAAACACCTGCCGCACCAAAGGCTGCTGCAGCAATTGGGCAGCGCATTGGTGTACCAGGGCATCGTCCCGCGCACTGGCTGGGCCGGGCAGGTAGTAATGCCCCACGATGCGCCCTGGGTTGGCGGCCATGACCAAGACCTCATCAGCCAGGCGTACAGCCTCCATCACATCATGGGTAATCAGCAATACCGCCATGGCGCGGGCCTGCTGCTGCTCTAGCAGTAATTGCTGTAACTGAGAGCGCAAGCCCACATCCAGCGCCGAAAAAGGCTCATCCATCAGCAGCAAGGCTGGCTCCAGCACCAGGGCGCGGGCCAGGGCCACACGGCTTTGCATGCCACCAGACAGCTCTGCCGGGTATTGCTGCAAAGCCCGTTGGGGCAGCCCCAAGGCCAGGGCCATGCTCTGCGCCAGCGCATGGCGGCCTGCCTTGGGCAGGCCACGCGCTTTGAGGCCCAGGGCGATATTGGGCAGCACCTGCAACCAGGGTAGCAGGCGCGGCTGTTGAAACATCAGCGCTTGAGGTTGCAGGCCGGTTTGTACCTGCCCTTCCTGCACCTCTAGCAAGCCTGCACACAGGTGCAGCAGCGTAGTTTTGCCGCAGCCCGAAGAGCCGAGCAAGGCCAGTACCCGCCCGGCAGGCAGGTGCAGCTGTACATCTTCCAGCACTACGCTATGGCCAAAACGGTGGCGCAGGCCTTGTACCCGTAGGCTGCTCATGCCCCGGCCTCGCGCCAGCGCTCTAACTCACGCTTAATGGGTTCTAGCACCGCGTATTCCAGCAGTAGCAGGCATAGCACCACGGCAGTCACCCAGGCCAGGGCTGCCTGCATGTCCAGATGCGAGCGCGATACCGCCAGAGCCGCGCCCACGCCATCGCTATTGGCCAGCAGCTCGGCCATGACTGCCACCTTCCACGATGAGCCTAGGGCAGTAATCCAGGCCGGAAACAAATAGGCCAACACATGCGGGCCGTACACATCCAGCAGCCGCATATGCCAGGGCAGGCCATAGGCACGCGCCATGTCGCGCAAATGCACATCCAGGGTGCGCGTACCTTGCAAAGCGCCCACAAACACAATCGGCAGGCAGGCCACAAACACGGTAAACACCGGTGTGCCATCACCCGCACCAAACCACAGCATGGCCAGCACCAGCCAGGCAATGGGCGGCATGCCCAGCAGCAAAGTCACCCAAGGGCGGGCAATCAAGGCTGCCGTCATAGACAGGCCCGCCAGCATGCCCAAGCTGCTGCCCACCACCACGGCCAGCAGCAAGCCCCACAGGGCACGCTGGGCTGTTAGCCACAGTTCTGGCCAAGCCTGACCAGATTGCAACAGCCCCCACAAAGCCTGAAAGGTAGGCAAGGGGGCGGGCAAAATCAAATCACCGTAATAGGCTGCGCCCAGCTCCCACAGGGCCACAAATAGCAGCAAGCTGGCCAAAGCCCCCCAGCCGCCCCAGAAGTAAGCGGGCAGACTGCGCAGCCATTGGGCCAGTAAAGCAAACATCCAGCTACCCAGCAAAAAAAGCCGCATCGGGCAGCTTGTCGCCCAGCAAGGCCGGGTTATTAGCCAAAAGCTGCTCAAAGAAGAAGCGCAACGGCTCCTGCACCTGGGCCAGGGGCTGGGCCTGCATCTGGCTGGTGGCAATGGCATCGGCCACGGCCTCGGGGGTGAGCATGTCTATATGCTGGGCCACCAGCGCCCCGCATTCCTGGGGTTGGGCCTGGCACCAGGCCAGAGACTGGGCATAAGCCGCTTGCACAGCAGCCAGCACATCAGCCTGCTGGCGCACCTCCCCCACGGCAGCAATGCCTGCCTGCGGAATTTGCGGCGCACGGCCAAACACCCGCCCCCATTCCTGCTGCAAGTCCACAGCGCGGTGCAGCTCGGGGGCAATCAGACCCACGGGAAAGGACTGGGTTTTGCGCAAAGCCATGGACACCGCTGGCTCCACCAACAGCGCATGGCGCACACGGCGGGTAATCAAAAGCTGCATGGCCTCAATGGGGGAAGGCACATAGCGCAGCTTCCAGTCGCGCCTGGGGTCTATGCCCTGCTGCTTCCAGTCGCGCCTGGGGTCTATGCCCTGCTGCTTGGCCAGCACTTGCAGCACGATATCGGGCATATCGCCGCGAAAAGGCACAACAATTTCCTCACCCCGCAAATCTGCCAGGCTTTGGCGCTGGGCATCACGGCTGATGACCCACAAAGCCCCCCAGATGGCGATATTGAGCAGGCGCACCGGCGCACCCCGGTTGTATAGATTGGCCGCCACATTGCTGGGCATGGCCAGAATATGCGCTGCATCCCCACCCTTGCCCAAGGCCATAACGCGCAGCTGGTCAGGGTCGCGCCACTGCACAAACTCGGTTTGCTCAGCCACTGCCGCCAGTGCCTGGGTGTGGGCCATATGCATCAAGGGGGCAGACACAATGGCCGGCGGCCCCGCCAATACCAGGCGCGGCAGCTTTGTGCCCACAGTCTGGGCCTGTACCTGCACTGCTGGCAGCGCCGTACTCAGGGCCAGCGCCCCAGCGGCTTGCAGCAGCCTCCTTCTATCCGCCTGGGCAGGCTGCAAAGCATCAGGCAGGAAGGGAGAGAGGTGCATCTGCATGGCTGGAACCTCACTGTTTATGGGCATCTACTGGCTTCAGTGGCGCAGCACATCCACGCCTGGGGGCGGCTCAAACACAAACGCTTGGGCGGGTAGGCTGGGCATAAGTTGCACCTGCTCAAAACGCAGCTCTGAGCGCTGGCCAAAACTATCGAGCATTTCCAGGGCAGCCAGCTTTTCCCCCTCAAAGCCCACGCGCAGGCTTTGCAGCTGGCCATCCGTCTGTTTGGGGGTGGCCAGCACCCACTGCAAGCCGTCCTGCTCAGGCTGGCTGCTCAAAACAAAATCGCGCTCTAAGGCGGCCATATCGCTCACGCTGGTGAGCAAAGCGGCGGGGGTACCTGCCAGCACATCGTCTTGGCGGCGCTGGGTGACTTGCTCTAGGTCTTCATCGTAGAGCCAGAGGGTTTGGCCATCAGCCACGATACTTTGAGCAAAAGGCTGAGTGTAGATAAATTTGAACTGCCCCGGGCGCTGAAAGCTGAACTGCCCACGGCTGGTTTGTACCCGCCCGCTCTCTTGTCCCTCTTTGGCTGGAGAGGTCACCACCTGCTTAAACGTGGCGGTGCCCGCCTTGGCCTGCTGCACAAAGGCTTGCAAGCTGGCCAAGCCATCGGCCCAGGTGGGGCTGGCCGCAAGCGCACAGGCCACGGCGGTCATCAGGGCAAACAAGGGGCGCTTCATAAGCTTCTTTCTATCCATTAGGGTTTATTCAGGGCGTTGAGGTACCAGAACCTCGCGCTTGCCACTGCCAGTCATGGCGCTAACCAGGCCGGCCTGCTCCATTTGCTCCAGCAAGTTGGCGGCGCGGTTGTAGCCCACCCCCAGCTTGCGCTGCACGTAGGAGATGCTGGCCTTGCGGTCCTGCAGCACAATCTGCACGGCCTGGTCATACAGCGCGTCTTGCTCTGCACCACCTCCTCCAGCACCAGCTACCTCCAAGCCATCGTCCATGCTGGCAGCATCCAGCACCCCTTCGATGTAATCCGCCTCGCCTTGTTCCTTTAAATAGGCCACTACGCGGTGTACTTCATCATCGCTGACAAAAGCGCCGTGTACCCGAATGGGCAGGCTGGTGCCACTCGGCATGTACAGCATATCGCCCATGCCTAGCAGGGCCTCGGCCCCCATTTGGTCCAGGATGGTGCGACTATCAATCTTGCTGCTGACCTGAAAGGCAATGCGCGTAGGCACGTTGGCTTTGATAAGCCCGGTAATCACGTCCACGCTGGGGCGCTGGGTGGCCAAAATCAGGTGAATACCTGCAGCCCTGGCCTTTTGCGCCAGGCGGGCAATCAGCTCTTCAATTTTTTTGCCCACCACCATCATCAGGTCGGCCAGCTCGTCAATCACGATAACGATATGCGGCAGGCGCTCCAGCGGCTCGGGCTGCTCAGGCGTGAGGCTAAAGGGGTTGCCCACCAGCTCCCCTTT
>CAZMMM010000185.1:0-4782 GCA_964567385.1 uncultured Comamonas sp. | reverse complement strand
AGCCCACATAGGTCATGATGCGCACCGCCATCCACGGGTCGGTTTTGCTTTGGAATTCAATCAGCAGATACAGATAGACCCACTCCCCGCCCGCTCGCACCCGCCAAACGACATCATCGGCGCGGTGGCGAAAATCGTCGGTGACGTAGCTGCCGGGCATTTTCTCCAGGGTGCAGTAGTCCAGGCTATGCAGCCACGCGTCGGGGATAAAGCCCAGCACCAAATCCCGCACCACTTCGGGGGCGGAGAACAGCAGCTTGTAGGAAGCATCAGCGTTTTGGGGCATGGCGTTGATAAGAGGAGCGGCAACAACCCGAGTAGAGTAGGCGATTTACCGCCCACCTGCCACTTTTTATCCGCCATGCCCCTGTCCTGGAACGAAATCAAACACAAAGCCCTGGCCTTTTCCAAGCACTGGGCTGATGCCAGCAGCGAAGATGCCGAGGCCAAGCCCTTCTGGATTGATTTTTTTGAAATCTTCGGTATCAGTAACAAGCGCGTTGCCAGTTTTGAGCATGCCGTTAAAAAACTACCCGGTGCCAAGGCGCGTACCGACGGCTTTGTGGATTTGTTCTGGCCCGGCATGCTGCTGGTAGAGCACAAATCACGCGGCAAAGACTTGGATAAAGCGCTGGACCAGGCCATGGGCTACCTGCCCGGCATTGCCGAGCGTGATTTGCCCCAGCTTATCGTTGTGTGCGACTTTGCCCGCTTTCGCGTGCTGCATCTGGCTAGTGGGGAGACGACTGCCTTTACCCTGCCCGATCTGCATCAGCAAGTGCGCGTATTTGGCCTGCTGGCAGGCTACAAACCGCAAATTATTGCCCCGCAAGACCCCGTGAACATTCGCGCTGCCGAGCGCATGGGCCGCTTGCACGATGCCTTGCACGCCAGCGGCTACGACGGCCACCCGCTGCAAGTGCTGCTGGTGCGCCTGCTGTTTTGCCTGTTTGCGGATGACACCGGCATCTTCCAGCCTGCCCAGGCGCTGCGCCAGTTTATTGAAGAGCGCACCAGCGTGGACGGCAGCGACCTTGGCCCGCGCCTGGCGCAGCTTTTTCAGGTGTTGAACACCCCCGAGGGCAAGCGCAGCAAAGCGCTGGATGAGCAATTGGCCGCCTTCCCCTACATCAACGGCAAGCTGTTTGAAGAGGTGCTGCCCATGGCCGACTTCAACAGCGCCATGCGCGAGGCGCTGCTCGATGCCTGTGCGCTGGACTGGTCAGGCATCAGCCCCGCGATTTTTGGCAGCCTGTTCCAAAGCATTATGGACACCCAGGCGCGGCGCAATCTGGGGGCGCATTACACCAGTGAAGAAAACATTCTGAAGCTGATACGCCCGCTGTTTCTGGATGCGCTGTGGGCCGAGTTTGACAAGGTAAAAAACCACAAAAACCGCCTGTTTGATTTCCATAAAAAGCTGCGCCGCCTGACGTTTTTTGACCCGGCCTGTGGCTGCGGCAACTTCCTCGTCATCAGCTACCGCGAGCTGCGCCTGCTGGAATTGGAAGTGCTACGTGCCAGCCACAAAATGGCGGGCCACGGCGGCCAGCAAACGCTGGACGTACACCAACTGATTAGCCTGGATGTGGACCAATTCTTCGGCATAGAAATTGAAGAATTTCCCGCCCAGATTGCCCAAGTGGCGCTATGGCTGGTGGACCACCAGATGAACCTGCGCGTTAGCGAAGAGTTTGGCCTGTACTTTGCCCGCATCCCGCTCAAAACCCAGCCCCATATCGTGCACGACAACGCGCTAACGCTGGATTGGGAGGCGCTGCTGCCCGCCCAGCGGTGCAGCTACCTATTGGGCAACCCGCCGTTTGTGGGCGCAAAGTTTATGAATGATGCCCAGCGTGAAGATACCCGCGCCGTTTTTAGCGGCATAGACAACGCCGGGTTGCTGGATTTTGTCTGCGCCTGGTACGTCAAAACTGCCCGCTATCTGCAAGCGGCTACGCCCACCCAGCCTGCCCCGCGTGCCGCCTTTGTTTCTACCAACAGCATCACTCAGGGCGAGCAAGTTGGCGTGCTGTGGGGCTGGATGCTGGCGCAAGGCATCCACCTGCACTTTGCCCACCGCACCTTTAGCTGGAGCAACGAGGCGCGGGGCAAAGCCGCTGTGCATTGCGTCATCGTCGGTTTTGGCTTGGAAGAGGTGGCGGACAAGCTGATTTACGAATACGAAGACATCAAGGGCGAGCCGCTGGCCGTGCCCGCCCAGAACATCAACCCCTACCTGGTCGATGCGCCCAATGTGGTGCTGGCGCGGCGCAGGCAGCCGATTTGCGCTGTGCCGGAAATTGGTATTGGCAACAAGCCGATTGATGGTGGTAACTACCTGTTCACCACCGCCGAGCGCGATGCTTTTGTGGCGCTGGAACCTGCCAGTGCCCCCTGGTTTCGCCGCTGGCTGGGGGCGGATGAGTTTTTGAACGGCTACGAACGTTGGTGCTTATGGCTGGGCGACTGCCCACCCGCCCAACTGCGGGCCATGCCCGAAGCGCTCAAGCGCGTACAGGCGGTAAAAGATTTTCGCCTTGCCAGCAAAAGCCCACCGACGCAAAAGCTGGCGGATACGCCTACGCGGTTTCATGTGGAGTTCATGCCAGAGACCCCATACATGGTGATTCCTGAAGTTTCTTCTGAACGCAGGGCATACATACCATTTGGGTATTTGGAGCCGGCCACTCTTGCAAGCAATAAGTTGCGCCTGTTGCCTGACGCGAGCTTGTATGAATTTGGCGTTTTGCAATCAGTCATGCACATGGCTTGGACGCGGCATGTATGTGGTCGTTTAGAAAGTCGATTTCAATATTCAATCAACATCGTTTACAACAACTTCCCCTGGCCCGACCTGCCCGCAGCATCCGCACCCAACAAAACCCAGCTCGCCATAGAAAAAGCCGCCCAAGCCGTACTCGATGCCCGCGCCCAATACCCCGGCAGCAGCCTGGCCGACCTGTACGACCCGCTCACCATGCCCCCCGCCTTGCTCAAAGCCCACCAGCAACTCGACACCGCCGTTGATGCTGCCTACGTCCTGTGCGGCGGCAAAAAAACCTGGAAATCCGATGCCGAGCGCGTGGCCTTTTTGTTTACCCGGTATCAGCAATTGACGAGTTTGCTGCCTGTGGGAAAGAGCAGGGGGAAAGCTAAGGGGACGGTGGGTAAAAAGCAGGGTGCAAGATGACGCAAGCGGCCCCCATCATCCCTATCGTTGAAGTGATTGGCCCGGCGCAACAAGGCCAAACCTGGCCATTTCTATGCGCCGGTGCTGATGGCTTGCGCTATTACGTCAAAGGCCAGCAGACCAACCGTTCCAGCCTTTGGGGTGAGTGGATTTGTGCCCATTTGGCACAGGCGCTCAAGTTACCCTTGCCCCCCTTCGCGTTGGTGCAGCTTGACGAAGCTTTGGTATGCGAACTGCCCAAAGAGTTGCAAAGCATAGGGAGCCTGCCAGCCTTCGGTTCTTGCGAGCAGGCGCAAGTGACTTGGCTGGAGCCTGGAATGTGCCACTTGGTGCCCCCTGAATTGCAGCGTCAGGTTGTGGCATTCGACTGGTGGGTGCGCAATGCCGATCGGCTGTGCAGCAATACCAATCTGCTTTGGAATGCTGCAAGCCAGTCACTGGTGATGATTGACCATAACCTGGCTTTCGACAGGCAGTTTGATGCTGTTGAATTCAGTACACAGCATGTATTTGCAGATCAATGGCCTGTGCTTGCCTCTGATTTAGTAGAGCAGGCCAACCACGCACAATGGCTGCACAGCGCATTGGGAGCTGCTACTCGTGCTATAGATGCCGCACCTGAAGAGTGGCTGTGGGAGAATCCCGAGTTTGACGTTCCAACCCCTTTTGATCCCATCTGTGCATTGCGTTTATTGGAACGCTGCGCTAACCCTGACTTCTGGAGAACAGCATGACCCCCGTTGCTTGCCGCTACGCTGTCTTACAGTTTTCGCCTTACCGTGAAACGGGGGAGTTCGCTAATGCTGGGGTGGTGCTGCTGTGCCCTGCCACCGGTTTTTTTGGGTTCAAGCTGCAAACACAGCGTACCAAGCGCGTTACTGATTTTTTTGCACCCCTGCCGCGCGAGGTTTATGTGCGCGCCATGGCGGCGATGCGGGACGAGTTAGAGCGTGTTGAGCAGGTGGCAATGCACATCCCCGCACCTGGGCGCAGAGATGCTTTACGTCAATTGTTTGAAGCCCTCACGCGCCCGCGCGAAGCCATGCTGCGTTTTGGTCATCCGCGTACCGTCTTAACTGCGGATCCAGCGGCGGAGCTAGAGCGGCAGTTTGAGCATTGTGTACAACGCAGCTTTGCTACACCAGAATATCTCGAAAAGACAATGGTGAAAAACATCGGTCAATTGCTGCAAGGTCTGCAATTGACCGAGCCTTTTAGGCCGCAGCGATTGGGCGATGCGGTATTTCATGCCGACTTTCCTTTGGTGCAACTACAAGATGGCAAGGCCCGCAAAATTATTAAACCCCTGCGCCTGAACCAGCGTACTCCTGTTGAAATCTATACCCACGGCGATGCTTGGTTGCAAAAGATAAAACGGCTGCGCAGCCGCAAGTATTTGCCCCAAGCGGTATTGTTTGCTGTTCGCCCCCCCGAATCGGACGATGCCCAACACCATGACGCTTACCAGGAAATTTGCACGGATCTCCAGGAGCTAGAAGTGCAAACTGTGTTGGATAGCGCCATTTCGGATATCACTGCTTTTGCCCAAAGCTAATTTGGGGTGAAAGTTTGTGGGTGCTCAAGTTCAT
>CAZMMM010000184.1:0-4826 GCA_964567385.1 uncultured Comamonas sp. | reverse complement strand
CAAAACGCAGCCACATAAATCCACAGTGCTACTACTGCGCCTGCTGGACAAGCACCCCGACTTGCTGGCTGAAGTGCGGTAGCAGCTGCGAACCGCCCCAAAGCAGGAGTACCCATGCCCGCATGTCAGTTTCCGCTTGGTTCCGACTCAGAGTTTATGCTTTACAGCTATGCGCTAGAGTCCGCCCAGCCGAAGAGCAGCCATGCACCAATCCCAACCAGAAAAAAACCAGACCGACCTCAGCCAACCCCAAGCACCGCCTAAGGGCGATAAGCTAAACATCACGCTTGCACCTAAGCAGCCCCTGAGCTGGAAGCTCTTGCTGCTGATAGGTGTCGTGGCTGGCGCGATTGCTGCTGTGGCAAGCTGGGGGATGCGCAGCATCATGCGTGGCTATGACTCCTATGCAGAAGAAGTACCTACCGCATTGCGTATCAGCGAAATTCTGGGGCAACAGTGTTACAACCTCTTATGGGCCGCCCTGGCAGGAGCCGTCATTGGGTTTATCGCTGCTGCTGGGCAGGTATTTGAATAGCCCCTAAGAACGCCTTGCTCCCAACCGCCCAACACCCTGAAATCTATTTTTTGGAAAACCCTATGCCTATCCCCTTCACCCCCGAGCTTTTGCAAGATTTGGCCGACCAGTACGGCAGCCCCCTGTGGGTGTATGACGCAGCAACCATTGACCAGCGCATCCAGGCGCTCAAAGCCTTTGATACCGTGCGCTTTGCTCAGAAGGCTTGCTCCAATATCCACATCCTCAAGCACATGCGCTCTCGGGGGGTGAAGGTGGATGCAGTCTCGCGTGGCGAGATTTTGCGTGCCTTGGCTGCGGGCTATCAGGCGGGCGCAGAGCCATCTGAAATTGTCTTTACCGCCGACGTGATGGATGCCCAAACCCTGGCCACTGTGGTGGAGCATGGTGTGCCCGTGAACGCAGGCTCTATCGACATGCTGCACCAACTGGGCAAGGCCAGCCCCGGCCACCGCGTTTGGCTACGCATCAACCCCGGCTTTGGCCACGGCCATAGCAATAAGACCAACACCGGCGGCGAACACAGCAAGCACGGCATCTGGCATACCGAGCTGACGGCTGCCCTGCAAGCCATTGCCACCAACCGCTTGCAATTGGTGGGGCTGCATATGCACATTGGCTCTGGGGTGGACTATGGCCATCTGGAGCAGGTGTGCGGCGCGATGGTGGATTTGGTGCGCACCGCCCACGCTGCTGGCCATGACGTGCAGGCGATTTCTGCCGGCGGCGGCCTCTCGATTCCGTATCGCGAGGGCGAGCCGTCGATTGATACCCAGCACTACTACGGCTTGTGGCACGCCGCCCGCGAAAAAGCCCAGGCCATCGTGGGTCATGCTTTGGGTTTGGAAATTGAGCCGGGGCGCTTTTTGGTGGCCGAGTCAGGCGTGCTACTGGGGCAGGTGTATGCCGTTAAAAATGCGGGGCACAACCATTTTGTGCTGGTTGATACCGGCTTTAATGAGCTAATGCGCCCAGCCATGTACGGCAGTTGGCACGGGATGCACATACAGCGCCGAGGCCAGGGCATCTTGCCGCCGGTGCGCGATAGCGTGGTGGCCGGGCCGCTGTGCGAATCAGGCGATGTATTCACCCAGGGCGACGGCGGCGTGGTGCTGCCACGCCCCTTGGGGGATGCTCAAGTGGGGGATTTGCTGGTGATTCACCACACCGGCGCTTACGGTGCGAGCATGTCCAGCAACTACAACAGCCGCCCCCTGGCCGCTGAGGTGCTGATAGAAAATGGCCAGCCCCGCCTGATTCGCCGCCGCCAGACGGTGGAGGAACTACTGGATTTGGAGCTGGCACTGGGTTAAATCAACCCTGTGCCCTCCTCCTTGGGGTCACGCGCCATAAGCTGGGCCAGCGCCTGCTGGGGTTGTAGCTGGCCGTCCAGTAGTTGCACCACGGCAGCGGCAATCGGCATGTCCACCCCCAGGGCCTGGGCACGTTGCACGACGGTGCGGGCGCTGTACACCCCCTCGGCCACATGGCCCAGGGATTGCACAGCCTGCTCCAGGCTCAAGCCCTCGGCCAGCAACAGGCCCACCTTACGGTTGCGTGATAAATCGCCAGTGGCCGTCAGCAGCAAATCACCCATGCCTGACAGGCCCATAAAGGTTTCTGCCTTGGCTCCCAAGGCCAGCCCTAGGCGGCTCATCTCTGCCAGGCCACGGGTGAGCAGGGCAGCGCGGGCGTTTAAGCCCAAATGCAGGCCATCACACAGGCCTGCAGCAATGGCTAGCACGTTTTTAACGGCTCCCCCTACTTCCACGCCCACGATATCGGCATTGGCGTACAGGCGCAGGCTTTGGCTGTGCAGTGCCGCCTGCGCTGCCTCGCGCACTGCGGCATGGGGGCTGGCCGCCACCAGGCAGGTGGGCTGGCCACGCGCCACCTCTTGTGCAAAGCTGGGGCCGCTCAATGCACCGCATAGCAAGTCGGGGGCGACGGCAGCGGCTACCTCATGCGGCATCAGGCCATAGGCCGCCTGCTGCGCGGGCGGTTGATTGCCCACGGCCTCAAACCCCTTGCACAGCCACAGCACGGGGGCGCTCACCTGGGCTTGCGCTAGCTCCGTCAGATACTGGCGCAGCGCTGCTGTGGGCGTGCCCACAATCACCACATCTGCCGCCTGTGCCAGGGCGGGCAGAGGCTGGGCCGTCACTTGCAGGCTGGGCGTAAAAGCCGCATCGGGCAGATAGCGCAGATTGCAGCCCGCCTGCTGCATGGCGGCTACCTGCGCAGCATCGCGTGCCCACAGTTGCACCTGGTGGGCAGCGGGATGGCGTGCTGCTGCCAAAGCAATGGCCGTACCCCAGGCACCGGCCCCAATCACCAAAATCTTCATAGCGCAATCTTCAAAAAAAGACAGCCCCTGTGCGGGTAGCAAAGGGGCTGTGGGCGCTGTTTGAACAGCTTCAAAAAAGCAGCCGCTGCTTATTGCAACTGCTGTGCGCCCTCTTGCTGGGCGGCGGCATTGGCCTGCTGCTGTTCGTACAGGGCCTGGAAGTTGATTTCAGCCATGTGTACGGGCGGAAAGCCAGCGCGGTTAATCAAGTCAGCCACGTTACCGCGCAGATAGGGGTAGAGGATTTGCGGGCAAGACACGCCAATCACCCCGTTCATTTGCTCTTCAGGGACGTTACGAATCTCAAAAATGCCCGCTTGTTTGGCCTCTACCAGGAAGACGGTTTTATCTTCAATCTTGGTCTGCACGGTGGCCATGACCGCTACCTCATAGACGCCCTCGGCGATGGGGGTGGCCTCCACGCCCAATTGAATATCCAGCGCAGGCTGCTCTTGTTCCAGCAGGATGGCAGGGGAATTGGGCTGCTCCAGCGAGGCATCTTTCAAATACACGCGCTGGATTTGGAATACGGGGGCTTCTTGTTGCTCGGACATAAAAAGCTTTCTTGGCTAGTCGTTATCAAAAAATTACATGCACACTGCAAACGGGCATTATGCGCCGCAAACAGTGCTTACTCAGGCATTGAGCAGGGGCAGTAGCTCGCCACGGGCATCCAGCGCCATCAAATCGTCACAGCCGCCCACATGGGTATCGCCAATGAAAATTTGCGGCACAGTGCGCCGCCCGCCGGTGGATTGCATCATCTCGGTGCGGGCATTGGGGTCCATATCAATACGGATTTCCTGCACCTCCTGCACCCCACGCGCTTGCAGTAACTGCTTGGCACGGATGCAGTAAGGACAAACCGCGCTGGTGTACATCTTTACAGCTTGCATGAAAAAATTCCTTTCTCAGTTTTGGGCCTGATTTGTAGCCTCAAGCAGGTTCTTACGCCTTGGCCACAGGCAAATTGGCACCACGCCAAGCCTGCATGCCACCGGCCATGGCCTCGGCTTTTTCATAGCCCAGTTTGCGGGCAATGGCTTGGGCGCGCACCGAGCGCGGGCTGGTAGCACATACCAGCACCACGGGCAAAGCCTTATTCTTGACCACCTGGGGCAAACGTTCTTCCAACTGACCCAAGGGCACATTTTTAGCATTGGTAATATGGCCACCGGCAAACTCGGCAGGCTCGCGTACATCCACCACCACCGCTTTTTCACGGTTGATGCGCTGCACCGCATCCTGGGGCGAGAGCGAGCCACCCATACCGCCGCGCAAAGCAGGAGCCATCAGTAGCAAACCCGAAACAAACGCCAGCAAAAACAAGTGCCAGTTTTCAATCAAAAAAGTCACAACAATCCTTTGTTCAACCGTGGTAACAGAAAATATACGGAGCAAAACCCAAGATTTTAGGCACATCCAAACCCTATTGCTGCATGCCAAGAGCTGCACACCGTAAAATTGCGGGTTTATCCAGCAACTGCCCCAGCTTGCTGATGCATCACAATGATTAACTTTTAGCGCCCAAAGCGCCATTTGCCGCCATGTACCAACTTGTTCTTATCCGCCACGGCGAGTCCATCTGGAATCTGGAAAACCGTTTCACCGGCTGGACCGATGTCGCCCTCACCCCCACCGGCATTGCCCAGGCCCAGGCCGCAGGCAAGCTCTTGAAAGACGAAGGCTTTGCCTTTGATCTGGCTTACACCAGCGTGCTCAAACGCGCCATTCACACCCTGTGGCACACGCTAGACCATATGGACAGCACCTGGCTGCCTGTGGTGAAAGACTGGCGCCTGAACGAGCGCCACTACGGCGGCCTGCAGGGCCTGAACAAGGCCGACATGGCCAAGCAGTACGGCGACGACCAGGTGCTGCAATGGCGCCGCAGCTACGATGTGCCGCCGCCAGCCTTGGAGCCCACCGACCCGCGCAGCGAAC
>CAZMMM010000183.1:3621-4853 GCA_964567385.1 uncultured Comamonas sp. | reverse complement strand
TCGGTGCTGCCCCAGAGCGCAATGGCGGCTTGCTCATCCCACAGGCCGGTGGATGGGCTGGGTGGGGTCAAGGCAGAGGCTGGTGCAGATGTTGATGTGGGTACTGATGCAGGCGGGCGCTGAGCCAGCGCTGGCAGGCCGAGGACGCGTTGCATCTCTGCCAGCAAAGTGGGCAGGTGTATGGGCTTATGGGCAAAACCTTGCATGCCTGCCCCCAGTGCGCCGAGGCGGTCTTCCTCCAGCACACTGGCCGACAGGGCAATGATGGGAGTTGCGGGGCGCTGGGCGTGTTGCTCATCAGTGCGGATTTGGCGTACAGCGGCAAAGCCATCCAGCTCAGGCATGTGCAAGTCCATCAGCACCAGGTCAAAGTCCTGCTTTTGGCATTGCTCCACCGCCTGCAGGCCGTTGCTGGCGGTGCTGACGCGGTGGCCCTGACGCTGCAATACCAGCTGTAATAACTCTAGGTTATCGGGGATGTCATCCACTGCCAAGATGGAGAGGGGTGGCAGTTGCAGCAGCTCTTCAGTTACTTGCCCAACGGCCTGCCCTAAGGGCAGGGGCAGGCTGACGCAAAAGGCTGAGCCTTGGCCCTGCACACTGCTCACGGCAATCTCCCCGCCCATCAGCTCCACCAGCTGCCGCGCAATGGTGGTGCCTAGGCCCGTGCCGCCAAAGCGGCGGGTGGTCGAGGCATCAGCCTGGGCGAAGGGGTCAAAAATGCGCGCTAGCTGCTCGCTGTCCATGCCTATGCCCGTGTCTTCAACGTAAAGCGCTACCCCGCCAGCAGCGGGGCAGGAAATGCGCAGCGTGACGGCCCCAGCGGAGGTGAATTTGACGGCATTGCTGAGTAAATTCAGCAGTATTTGCTGCAGGCGCAGGGCATCGCCCTGGAAGAAATCGGGCAGCTCCTCAGGGTAGTCCAGCACCATGGCCAGGCCTTTTTTGGTGGCTCCCAGGCGCTGGGTATCCATGACCAAATCACAAAGCTGGCGTAGGGAGAAGTCTGCCACCTCTAGCACTACAGCGCCTTTTTCCAGCTTGGCCATGTCTAGCACCTCATTGAGCAGGCGCAGCAATGAATGCCCGGCCTGGCGCACGGTGGTGAGCTGGCGGCGCTGGGCGCTGTCCAGGGGCGAGTCCAGCAACGCCTCAGAAAAACCGATGATGGCGTTCATGGGGGTGCGGATTTCGTGGCTCATATTGGCCAGGAAGCTAGTGCGGGCTTGGCT
>CAZMMM010000183.1:0-3611 GCA_964567385.1 uncultured Comamonas sp. | reverse complement strand
GAGAACACGGCCTCCACAGGGATAACTTTGCTGAAGCGGTTGGTCAGGTAGGCGTTATGGTTTTCATTGAGGTGAACAGGCCGCCTTTCACACATGTATCGCTTCAGTGAGCCGCTTTTATCTTCCCCGCCTTCGCAAGATAGGCACATGACCTCCTGAAAAGGCAAGTGCCCCACTTCCATATAAGACCAGCCGAGCATTTTCTCGGCCACGGGGTTCATGAAGACACAATGCCCAGAAGCGTTGATGACGATAATCCCCTCATTGAGGCCATTCATCACATTTTCAAGAAATAGGCGCTCTTGGGCAATTTGCATCTCCAGGTTTTTTTGTGCCGTGATCTCTGTACGTACTGAAATATATTTGTGTGGCAAACCATCATCATCCATAAAAGGCATGATAGTGGCGGCAACCCAATAAATCTTTCCTTTGGGTGTGCGATTACATATTTCACCATGCCATACTTCACCGCTGGTGATTGTTGCCCACATGGCGCTAAAGAAGTCCGGGGAATGCATGCCAGAGGAAACAATGCGGTGGTTTTTGCCTATCAAATCCTCACGTGCCATGCCATTGATTTTGCAAAATAAATCATTGGCATAAATAATATTTCCGTATACATCAGCCGTGCTGACAATAGCGTGGGAGTCCATTGCCTTTTCGCGATTTTCCAGGGCTGAAAATTGCTGATGGAATAAGTGGGCATGGCTTTTGATATGCCGAATCGCTTGTGGCAAGTTTGACCAATCAAATGCTTCAAATCCGCCCAGGCCAAAAATATCAGAAAAAGTTTTCTGCAACAGTTGCAAATCCTGCTGGATAAGTTGCTGCTCTTGCCCGGCCCCTGCCTGCTCGGCCAAGGCTTGCACAAAAGGCAGCAAGCCTTGGAGCAACTGTTGTGCTTGTGGGCTGCACTGCGGGCTGTGTTGTTGCAGCTCCTGCACACAGCGGCTGACATCTTCTACCGAGGCGCAGCCGCTGTGCTGCTGCCAAAGTTGCCACAGGCTGGCAGGCAGGGTGGTAGAGCTAGAGGTTGCAGGAGAAGGACTGGCTGGGCGCATTGCATGCGTTGCCAGCTGCTGGGAGGGGAGTGGGGGCTGCATGTTGTCTCTTTACAGGCTTAGAGCGTATTCCTGCTTTCGGGCCGCTACATTTTGTTGCACTGATTTTAGGGGCTAGGCTTCCTTAAATAATTACTGACTCATTATGGTTGTCTGGCTCTGTCAGCAGGGCGTGCTGGCGAGCCGCTTTGCGCAAGGCCACGGCATCTGTTTCAGCATGGGTGCGATCCTGGCTGGAGAGGCGAAAGACACGAATATTGTCACGCGCTGCACTGGTCTGTTGTTCCATTTGTGCAGCGCTGCTGGCCAGGTGTACGACCAAATCAGCGTTTTGCTGGGCAATGCTATCCATGGCTTGTACGGCCTGGGTGACTTGAACTACGCCAGCCGTTTGTTCTTGCGCGGCCTGGTTAATCTGCGCTAATACTTCACCCATTTGCTGGACGGAGGCCACCACTTCGTCCATGCGCTGGCGTGCTTCGCTGGCACGCTCGCTGCCTATGGTTACGCGCTGGCCAGATTCGGCAATCAAGTCTCGAATTTCCTTGGCCAGGCTGGTAGTGTGCTGGGCCAGTGCGCGCACTTCGGAGGCCACCACCGCAAAACCTCGCCCTTGCTCGCCTGCACGGGCAGCCTCCACGGCAGCGTTCAGCGCCAGGATGTTGGTTTGGAAGGCAACACCCTCAATGTTCTGGGTAATTGCGCCAATGCGGCGGGCAGATTCGGCAATTTCCTCCATGGTGCTGGTCATGCCGCGCACGGCCTCCTGGCTGCGCTCGGTGGTGGCGGCTGCCTGGCGCACCATTTGCACCCCGCTATCGGCCAGGGCCGAGGTTTGGTGGACAGTGCTGTGAATTTGCTCCATGGCGCTGGCTGAGCGCTCCAGGCTTTCTGATTGCATTTCTGTGCGCTGAGCCAAGTCACGGCTGCCAGCAGCAATGCTCTGGGCAGCTGTTTCCAAAGCCGTTAAATCACTGCGCACATCGCTCATGACGGTGCGAATCGACAGGCCCAACTGTGCAATGGGCAACAGCAGCCTGCGGCCCATGCCGCGCTCAGGCACGGTGATGAACTGCGATAAATCCCCACTCGCCAGGAGGCGAGCCGTTGTTACTACGTCCTTGACAGGGCGTTGATCCAGAAAAGTCTGCCAAGCGCAAGTGCTTATCACACAAGCCAGGCCGAGTACCCAGGCCAGCCAGAGCGGCAGGCCAAAGCTTAGTAGCGCCAGGGGAATAGCGACCACCACCATATTGATCAGGATGCTGCGAGTACGTGGGCTGATACGCAGCCATTCATGCAAGTGGCCTGCGAGGTCGCGACGCTTGGGGTTGCCCCACTCCAGGGTGTGAATGCGTTTGCCCGCTTGTGCCTCTGCTTGCATGGTGGCGTAAAGCTGTTGCGCACTGGCAACTTCCTGGGCGCTGGGGTGGGTGCGGACAGACAGGTAGCCCACAATGCGCTCGCCATCCCGCATGGGGGTAGCACTGGCACGTACCCAGTAATGGTCGCCGTCTTTGCGGCGGTTTTTAATCACGGCCGTCCACGGCATACCTGATTGGATGGTGGCCCAGAAGTCCCGAAACGCCTCTGCCGGCATATCTGGGTGGCGCAATAAGTTATGTGACTGGCCCAGCAGCTCTTCGCGGTGGTAGCCGCTGACAGCTACAAAATCATCATTGCAATAGGTGATGCGCCCTTTGGTATCGGTGATGGATATCAGGGTTTGATCTGCTGGGAAATCGTAATTTCTTTGTGAAACAGGGTGGTTGATTCGCATGGCGCTGAAGAAATTAGAAAGCGCCTCAAAGCGCTCCATAATATTATACACTATTATCTAATATCTCTTTTGAATTCAAGAGCTAATTGTTAACGATTTTAAAACCATTAATAGCTCTGCAGCACCTTCAAAGTCAAATGCCTCCAGTGCTTCCTTTACAGGCTGTACGGAGTGGTTGCCCAATAACTGCTCCAATCTGGCGATTGCCTCCTCGGGCAGCTCTCCCTGTGCCAGCATCTGTATGCATTGCTCTAAGGTGGCCTGTACCTCGGCCTGTCTCTGTGGGCCAAGCCCTGGGGGGCGTGGCTTCAGGTCAGTAATGCTGTTTGGGGCGGTATCTGGGTGCTGCGGGGCCAAGGCCGCTTGTACGGCGGCTAAGGCTTGAGGTAGAGCAGCCAAGCTTTGTTGTGCAGCGGTAGCCGTTTGCTGCTGGGCGGCAGCCTCCAGCTGGGCCGCGTGGGCCTGGACTTGTACTAGGGCTAAATTGCCCGCTGCACCGCGCAGGCGGTGGGCTTGCTGGGCAATGGCGGGCCAGTTAGTGGCCTCGGGTGTGGTGCAGTCGGCTTGCAGGGTTTGGGCTTGCTCTAGCCCTTGGGGGAGCCAGCGGGTGATGGCGGTTTGCAAGGTGCTGGCATCGCCCCACACGGCGCTGCCACGCTGCCAGTCAATCAGGGTGGGGGCGCTTGAAGGGGCGGGGGCGCTGGTTGGGGTGTGCACTGCGGGCGCGGCGCTGGGGTTGAGGCCCAGTACTTGGCTGATGCAGCCTAGCA
>CAZMMM010000182.1:4207-4874 GCA_964567385.1 uncultured Comamonas sp. | reverse complement strand
CGCTGCCCATTGCCGCAGCAGCCCCAATTGGCTGCTGCGGCATTTTTCCCCTCATTGCGCAAGAAAGCCCCCCTCCATGACCCACAGCCCCGCCCCTGAACAGACCACGGCACACAGCAGCACCCCCTACTACGCCGAGCATGGTGGCGAGGCCGCCTTGTTCGAGCACGCCTTTCGGCAAAAACTGCCCGTGCTGATTAAAGGGCCGACCGGCTGCGGCAAAACCCGCTTTGTCGAGCACATGGCCGCCCGCCTGGGTCGCCCCCTGATTACTGTTAGTTGCCATGATGACTTGTCCGCCTCAGACTTGGTAGGACGGCATTTGCTGTCCGAAGCGGGAACCACCTGGTCAGACGGCCCCTTAACCCGCGCCGTGCGCCAGGGCGCTATCTGCTACCTGGACGAAGTGGTGGAAGCGCGTAAAGACACCACCGTCGTCCTTCACCCCCTGGCTGATGACCGCCGCGTGCTGCCCATTGAGCGCACGGGCGAGCAAATCACCGCTGCCGAGGGCTTTATGCTGGTCGTCAGCTACAACCCGGGTTATCAAAACATTCTTAAAAGCCTGAAACCTAGCACCCGCCAGCGCTTTATTGCCCTGAATTTTGACTACCCCCGCCCAGAAATTGAGCTGCTCATCGTCCAGCACGAAGCCGGGGTGGATGCA
>CAZMMM010000182.1:0-4197 GCA_964567385.1 uncultured Comamonas sp. | reverse complement strand
CCCTGGCTCAAGCTCTGCGCCGCCTGACCGAGCAAGACCTAGAAGAAACCGTCAGCACTCGCCTGCTGGTGATGGCCGGGCGCTTAACAGCCAGCGGCATTGCCCTGCGCACCGCCTGCCAGGCCGCCATTGTCGATGCCCTGACCGACGATGCCGACACCGCCAGCGCCCTGGCCGAGGTAGTGTCCGCCGTTTTGGGCGAATAAAAGGAGCAGCGCTCGCTATGGAAGAATGGGTTGGCGTGCAATGGCACCGCATCATCACCCGCGCCGCTGATGGCAAAGCCCGCACCGGCGCGGTGCAACTGGCCGATATGCAGCGCAGCATTGGCCTGCTATTTCGCGCAGGTGGCGGTGCGCCCGCTGTGCGCATGGCTCCCGCCAACACCGTGCGCGTAGGTGGGCGACGCAACTGGTTGCAGCGCGTGGCCGGCAGCGCCACCCATGCCCACCTGGGGCAGTGGCAGGAAGATGTACTCGCCCTGCCCCCCAGCATTGCCGTGTTTGAAGAGCGTAGCCTCAACCGCGCCCTCTACCTATGGCTGGCGGCTTTGGCCGCGCAAATGCAGACGGTGCGTGACCAAGCTGCCCAAAGCCAACACCAAAGCCCAACCCCACCCCCTAGCGATTGGCTGGCCGAGCAAATCGCCGCCAGCCAGGCCGCCCTGCAAGCCTTCCCCGGCCTGCAAGCCAGCTACGCCACCTTATGCGCCGCCCAATTGGCGCAGCGCCCTGCCATTAAGCAGCTACGTGGTCGCGCCGCCTTGGCCGAGCAAGCCGTGCAGCAAGCCCTGCGCGGCCAGCCCCTGCCTGCCAATCGCCCGCTGGACTTGTCCCCGGCAGATATTGCGCCGCTGTGGCTGTGGCTCAGTCCCGCCCCGGTGCATAGCGAAGGTGGGCGCAAAGCCAAAGAGCAGCAAGGCGATGCCAGCGGAGCGCCCAAAAACCTCTCTGCCAACGACAAGCGCCGCCGTGCCGCCAAGGCCATTCGTGATGAGCGCAACGATGCGCCCTTCATGATGATGTTCCGCGCTGAATCGTTTATGTCGTGGACAGAGTTCACCAAAGTCAATCGCGCCGATGATGATGAGGACGATGGCAAGCAACTGGCCGCCGCCAACAATATGGACGAGCTGGCCATTGCCGCCGACGGGCAAAGCAGCGCCTCCCGCGTCAAGTTTGACCTCGACCTGCCAAGCGCCGCCCATGACGACCTGCCCCTGGGCGAAGGCATTAAATACCCCGAATGGGATTACAAAATGGGGCAACTACGCCCCAACCATTGCAATGTGCAAATCTACATTGCGCGTGATGCCCCGCCCTATCGCCCGCCCCCCGCCCTGCGCCTGATAGCGTGGCGTATGCGCCGCCGCCTGGAAGCCCTACGCGCCCACCAAGGCTGGCTGCGCGGCCAAAGTGATGGCGACGAGATTGATATGGATGCCTGGCTGCGCCACCAAATCGCCCAAGGCCCCCGCGACAGTGCCCCGCCCATCTACATGCGCCGCGCCAAAACCGAGCGCAGCTTGGCGACCTTGCTGCTGGCGGATTTATCCCTCTCCACCGATGCCTACGCCACCGAAGAAGCGCGGGTCATTGACGTGATACGCGATGCCCTGCATGTATTTGGCGAAGCCCTGAGCGCCAGCGGCGACCCCTTTGCTATGCTGGGCTTTTCTTCCGTGCGGCGCAACAAGGTACGGCTGCACCACCTCAAAGGCTTTGCCGAAGAGTGGAGCGCCACCACCATGGCGCGGGTGAATGCCATCAAGCCCGGCTACTACACCCGCATGGGCGCAGCCATACGCCACGCCACCGCACAACTGGAAGAACGGGTAGAAAACCAACGCCTGCTACTCATCCTGACAGACGGCAAACCCAATGACCTGGATGTGTATGAAGGCCGCTACGGCCTGGAAGACACCCGCCAAGCCGTGCGCGAAGCCCGCACTGCCGGGTTAACGCCCTTTTGCGTCACTATTGATGTGGAGGGGCATGACTACCTGCCCCATCTGTTTGGCACTCAAGGCTACGCCCTGGTACACCGCCCGCAGGACTTGGTACACCGCCTGGCAGCGGCTTATGCGGGGTTGACGCGCTAAGAATGCAGCCTCATGGCGCACTACTCCTTCAAAAGAGCTGCTGGCCGAGGGCATCCACCCCGCCCAGCTTAGCCCAGCACGCTTTGGGCGCTAACATTTCCCCTATTTCAGGATTTCCCCCGTTTCAGGGTCAACTCGAAAGAGGTGCATCATCTCCATGCCAAATTTATACCCTATAAGACTAACTCTCCTATCTACGCTGACAGCTATTTGGGGGCCAAGTGCTGCCTACGCTGAGGCAAATTCAAAAATTACCGCTGTTACCGTTTATCCCGGCGCTGCCGTGGTTGAACGCAGCCTGCAGCTGCCCGCAGGCAGTACTCAAGCGGTATTTAGCTGCCTGCCCGCCGGGCTGGATATACGCAGCCTACAGGTACAAGGCCCCGCCAGCGTGCGTCTGGGCGAGATGAATGTGCAGACCATGGAACGTGCTTTGGATGCCGATTGCGCCGATGCCCTGCAGCCGCGTGTACAAGCGGCGGAAGACGCGTTGGCGCAAGCGCAAGCCGATGTCAAAGCCCTAGAGCTGGTACAAACCTGGCTAACGACACAGGCAGGCTCCAGTGAGTCCGTAAGTAAAACGCCCCCTTTGGCCGAGCAAGCCCAGGCCTTACGCAGCTCTGCCACCGATACCTGGACGCAACTGCACCAAGCCCAGCGCATATTACAAGAGCGCGAACAGGCACTGAAGCGCCTGCGCCTGCAGCAAGGCCGTGTGCAATCAGCCCAAGTGGTGCAGGTACGGGTCAGCTTGGCCACAGCCAGTGATGCACAGCTGCGGCTCTCCTACCAAGTGCCGGGGCCGAGCTGGGGGCCAAGTTATCGGGCGAATCTGGAAACGGCAAGCAACCACTTGCAGCTGGAGCGCCAAGCCATTCTTGCCCAAACCACGGGGGAGGATTGGCGCAATGTACGACTCACCCTCTCTACAGGCCGCCCGCTGGCGCCTACTCAGGGGGCATTGCCGCGCCCGTGGTTGCTGGATATACAGCCGCCGCAACCACCCGCAGGCGCTACCGCTGAAATGGCAATGGCGGCCATGCCCGCTCCTGCGCCCATGGCCCGCTCCAAGGCCACCGACGAGAACCCTTTACCCAGTTTTGACCCAGTGAGCACCCAAGGCAGCTACACCACAGAGTTTGCCCTGCCCCAGCCAGTATCAGTGCCATCAGGCGGCGAGAAAGTCACCCTGACTTTAGGGCATGAGCAGTTATCGGTACAGCTCATCACCCGCACCGCACCCGCCATGGGCGAACATGCCTGGCTGGTAGCCTTGCTGCCAACTTTGGAAGGGGACTGGCCCGCTGGCCCAGTGGTGCTGGAGCGTGACCAATCCAGCGTAGGGCAAGGACGCTTTGATCCCCACAACAGCAATTTTGCCCGCTTGGGCCTTGCATTTGGGCGCGATGAGCGGGTGCAGGTACACGCTGCCCCCGTAAAAGAACTGAGCGGTAACGCGGGGCTTACTGGTGGTCGTATTGAGCGCAGCCTGGAGCAGCGCTTTACCGTGGAAAACCGCCACAGCAAGGCTATTACGGTGCAGGTGCTAGATGCTGCGCCGGTGGCGCAAAACAAGGCCATTCGGGTGCAGTCGGACTACAGCCCACAGCCCACCAGCACAGCCTGGGGCGAACAGCCCGGTACCGTGCTGTGGCAACAAGAGCTGGCACCACGCAGTCAAGCTGCGTGGCAGGCCCGTCACCTCATCAGCCACGATAAAGGCGTGGTGGTGCGTGAGCGCCACTAACGCACTGCCCCGCGCAACGTAGGCGCTCGTAGGCTCTGTCCAAAATGGCTTTACCTCGGACCATTGCTGCGTTCAAGTTTTTTCGTACCCCCGATAGCAAGCGGGGCTTCCCAGCCTTTGGCGCGGGCAAAAACCTACGCCAAAGTTACGCTTGGGGCATAAGTGTATATAGGGAGTTGTAGGGAAATTTAGGGAAATGAGTTTTTTCAGAGGGGCCAAAAATCGCTTATAATTCAAGCACCTACTAAGGTTTTCTCATAAAAATCAACAGGTTGAAAAATGCGGGTGTAGTTCAATGGCAGAACGCCAGCTTCCCAAGCTTGATACGAGGGTTCGATTCCCTTCACCC
>CAZMMM010000181.1:4276-4892 GCA_964567385.1 uncultured Comamonas sp. | reverse complement strand
ACAACCTGGACGTTATCAAAACCGCCGACTGGGTGATTGACATGGGCCCCGAAGGTGGCGCAGGCGGCGGCCAAATCGTCGCCCAAGGCACGCCTGAAGCGATTGCCGCCCATCCTGATAGCCATACGGGGCGGTATTTGCGGGCTTATTTGCATACGAAGTAACTCGGGGGCACTTGATTGCACTTGGTCAGGCTGCTGCAATCGGTCTGGCAGTGAGTTCTACGCCCAATGTCTTGAGAATGGCAAGCGTGGTTTTAAGTGTTGGATTTCCCTGAGGGCTGAGGCTGCGATAAAGCTGCTCGCGTGACAAACCCGTTTCCTGAGCAATCTGGCTCATGCCACGTGCACGCGCTACAACACCAATGGCATTGGCAATGTAGGCCGTGTCTGCGGTTTCCAGCGCATCAGCCATAAAGAAGGCAATAGCTTCGGGGCTACCGAGGTCTTCGGCTGGGTCATAGGGGGTGAGGGCTTCTTGTGAGGCGTTCATATTGATTAGCTCCAATGCTTGGCCAGCTCTTTGGCTTGGGCGATATCTTTGCGCTGGCTAGTCTTATTGCCACCGCACAGTAGGATGATGATGGTCTGCCCCTGCTGCTTGAAATAGACACGAT
>CAZMMM010000181.1:0-4266 GCA_964567385.1 uncultured Comamonas sp. | reverse complement strand
TGAATACGCAGCTCGCTAATGCCTTCGCCAACTGCTTCAACATCGCCCGCCAAGCCATGGGCCAAACGGTTCAAACGTGCAGCAATGATGGCTTTAGCCCGCTCATCGCGCAGACGCTGCCGCCATTGACGAAAAGCTTCAGTTTGTTGTAGTTCAAGCATCCAGCAATTGTATTTTGAAAACTACAGTTTTCAAGACTGAAGAGAAGAAGCAAAGCACAGCACTGACTCAGGCGCTACCATGCCCGCCTATGACTGTGAACACCCCCCCCATCGCCCACCTCAACCTCTACGCCCAGCGCCGCGCCCGTCTGGCTGCCCAACTGGGCGCAGGCGGCATTGCCATCATTCCCACCGCGCCCGAGCAGCCGCGCAACCGCGACAACAGCTACCTCTACCGGCACGACAGCTACTTCTACTACCTCACCGGCTTTACCGAGCCTAATGCCTGCCTGGTGCTGGCCGCCGACGGCACGGCCACCCTGTTTTGCCAGCCCAAAGACTTGGAGCGCGAAATTTGGGATGGCTACCGCCTCGGCTCCGAAGCCGCCCCCACCGCCCTAGGCGTACAAGCCGCCCATTCCAGCGCCGACATCAACAAACTACTGCCCGCGCTACTGGAAAACCAAGCCTGCGTCTGGTGGCCATTTGCCACCCATGACGGCCTAGCCACCCGCCTGGAAACCTGGCTGGCCAGCGTACGCAGCCGGGTACGCGCTGGCGTACTCTGCCCCACCGCCCAAGGCGACGTATGCAGCCTGCTCGATGAAATGCGCCTCATCAAAGACGCGCATGAGCTAGACGTGATGCGCCGCGCCGCCCGCATCAGCGCCCGCGCCCATATCCGCGCCATGCAGGTGAGCGCCCGCATGTTGGCCGCCGGGCAAGATGCGCGTGAATACCATCTGGATGCCGAATTGCTGCACGAATTTCGCCAAAGCGGTGCGCAAGGCGTGGCCTATGACAGCATCGTCGCCGCCGGAGCCAACGCCTGCGTGCTGCACTACCGCGCTGGCAACACCCCCATTCGCAGCGGCGACCTGGTCTTGATTGATGCTGGCTGCGAACTAGACGGCTACGCCGCCGACATCACCCGCACCTTCCCCGCCAATGGCCGCTTCACCGCCCCCCAGCGTGAGCTATACGAGCTGGTGCTAGAAAGCCAAAAAGCCGCCATTGCCGCCACCCGAGCCGGCGCACGCTTTAACGACCCGCACGAGGCCACCCTGGCCGTGCTGGCGCAAGGCATGTTGGACGTGGGACTGCTGAACGCCAACCAGCACGGCAGCGCCCAAGACATCCTGGCCGACAAAACCTATATGCAGTTCTACATGCACCGCACCGGCCACTGGCTGGGCATGGACGTGCATGACTGCGGCAGCTACATCGAACCGGGCAGCCCCGCCGCCGCTGATGGCAGCCCCGCCGCCGCTGATGGCAGCCGCCCCAGCCGTATCTTGCAAGCGGGCATGTGCCTGACGATTGAGCCCGGCCTCTACGTGCGCCCCGCCCCCGACGTGCCCGAGCGCTTTCACCATATTGGCATTCGCATTGAGGACGATGCCATCGTTACCGCCGATGGCTGCGAACTCACCACCCGAGATGTGCCGGTGGAGGTGGGGGAGATTGAGGCGCTGATGTGCGGTTAGGAACGTACTTACGGCGGCATTTGCGCGACAACAGCACGACAAAACTATATCGCACATAGCCTTTTGCGACATTGCGCGACATGATTGGTGGCTTAAGTGTCGCGAAAACCCTATTGCGCGACATGACAGGAGGTACAAATGGCTGAATCCACCCCCCCCACTTATGCTGCTTTGCTAGAGGTTGTGGCACGCTGGCCTCAAGGGGCCAGCATTGCGCATATTGAGCGGCAACTCCCCCAAGCCCCGCATCGCCGCACCCTACAGCGCTGGCTCAACACGCTGATTGCACGCCAGCAAGTGCAGCGCTTGGGGCACGGTAGGGCCAGCGTTTATGTATTGCACGCGGGCCGTGTGGACGTACCAGAAGCCACTGATGCCAGCACTGCGCTATCGAGTACCGCCGTAGCAACTGCCTCCCTCATCCCCTTGTCCGCTGAGGCGTTGGAGATAGAAAGCCTGGTGCGCAGCCCTCTACTCCAGCGCCAGCCGGTCGGTTACAACCGCGCATTTCTGGACAGCTACCGCCCCAATGAAACCAGCTATCTCAGCCCAGCCGTGCGAGAAGCGCTATTTTTGCAGGGGCAAGCCGTCAGTGCCCATCAACCCGCTGGCACTTATGCCCGCCTGATTGCCCATCGCCTGCTGATTGACTTGTCATGGAACTCCAGCCGCTTAGAGGGCAACACCTACTCTTTGCTGGAGACGGAGCGGCTTATTTCGGCTGGAGAAATGGCCAGTGGCAAAGATGCGCTGGAAGCCCAGATGATTCTTAACCACAAGCAGGCGATTGAGTTTTTAATTGATGCAGCCTCTGATATTGGCTTTAACCGCTACACCTTGCTGAATCTTCATGCGCTGTTGTCAGACAACTTGCTCAGTGACCCCACTGCTAGCGGTCGGCTGCGCTCGATTGCAGTGGGTATCGGCCAAACCACCTTTTTACCCTTGGAGGGGCCGCAGCTTGTTGCGGAATGCTTTGACCAGGTGCTGGATACCGCCGCAGCCATCCGCGATCCATTTGAGCAGGCATTTTTTGCCATGGTGCATCTGCCCTATCTACAGCCATTTGAGGATGTCAACAAACGGGTATCTCGTCTGGCGGCCAACATCCCCCTTATCCAGCGCAACCTTTGCCCCTTGTCCTTCATTGATGTTGCCCAGGCCACTTACATCAGCGCCATGCTGGGGGTATATGAACTCAACCGCATTGAGTTCTTGCGCGACCTGTTTATCTGGGCCTACAAGCGCTCTTGTGCACGGTACTCAGCAGTACGCCAGTCGTTGGGAGAGCCGGATATTTTTCGTCTGCAACATCGCCAAGCTATCCACGAAGCGATTGCTACCGTTGTGCGTGAGGGGCTGAACAAGCCACAAGCCATCGCCTACATCCACAGCTTTGCGCAGCAGCACATGCAGCCCGCACAGCGCCAGCGCTTTATTGAAGTGGTGGAAACCCAGCTACTGAGCCTGCACGAAGGTAGCATTGCCCGCTACCACTTGCGCCCCAGTGAATTTCATGCGTGGCAAAACAGGTGGCGCTGATGCGTCCCTGAAACAAGCACACTACCCCCTCACAGCAAGACCAGCACACAACCTTCCGTCATCCACCCAGCATCCAGTAAGGAGCCCCCATGCCCCCCGCCACCTACATCCGCCGCGCTACCAAAATTGTTGCCACCCTTGGCCCCGCCTCCCGCGAAGTGGAAATGCTGGCGCAGATGATTGCCACCGGCGTAAACGTTGTGCGCCTGAACTTTAGCCACGGCACGGCGCAAGACCATATCGCCACCGCAGAGGCGGTGCGCGAAGCCTCGCGCCGCGCTGGGCGGGAGGTGGCCATCATGGCCGACCTGCAAGGCCCGAAAATTCGCGTTGGCAAGTTTGCCCAGGGCAAGGTGCTGCTGCAAGAAGGCGCAGCCTTTGTGTTGGACGCGGCCCGTACCGCGCCAGGCGACGAAACCGCCGTCGGCCTGGACTACAAAGAACTGCCCCAGGATGTACGCGCAGGCGATGTGCTACTACTCAACGATGGCCTGATTGTGCTACGCGTGCTGCGCGTACAGGGCGAGGCAGTACATACCGAAGTCATGGTGGGCGGGGAGCTGTCCAACAACAAAGGCATCAACAAACAAGGCGGTGGCCTGACCGCGCCCGCCTTGACGGCCAAGGATATGGAGGACATTAAAACCGCCATCCAACTCGGGGCCGATTACGTGGCAGTGAGCTTTCCCAAAAACGCCACCGATATGGAAATGGCGCGTCAACTATGCACCGTGGCCGCATCCGGCACCGGCCAGCGCCCCGGCCTGATTGCCAAAATGGAACGCGCCGAGGCCATGCCCCACCTGGAAGCCATTTTGCGTGCCAGTGACGGCATCATGGTGGCGCGTGGCGATTTGGCGGTTGAGGTGGGCAATGCCGCCGTGCCCGCCTTGCAGAAAAAAATGATTCGCATCGCCCGCCAAATGGACAAGCTGGTCATTACCGCCACGCAAATGATGGAAAGCATGATTACCAATGCTCTACCTACTCGCGCCGAAGTCAGCGACGTAGCCAACGCCGTGCTCGATGGCACGGATGCCGTCATGCTCAGTGCTGAAACCGCGATAGGCAAATAC
>CAZMMM010000180.1:1099-4950 GCA_964567385.1 uncultured Comamonas sp. | reverse complement strand
CAAATTCATTCATTCAATTATCCCTCTATCGTCTCAATGCCCAGTGTTTGCCTGGGCGCAGCAGAGCATCCTCACCGGCACATCCCATGCAATCCAATCAATCAGAATTTGTCGTTTTTAGCGGCAACGCCAACCGCAATCTGGCCGAAGAAATCTGCCAGCATTTGGATACAACCTTGGGGGCGGCCAGCGTAGGCCGCTTTTCTGATGGTGAGGTAACCGTTGAGATTCAGCGCAACGTGCGCTCGCGCAATGTGTTTGTGGTGCAGTCCACCTGTGCGCCCACCAACGAAAACCTGATGGAGCTGCTGGTGATGGTCGATGCGCTGAAGCGCGCCTCGGCAGAAAGCATTTGCGCCGTCATCCCCTATTTCGGCTATGCCCGCCAAGACCGCCGTGTGCGCTCTACCCGTGTGCCTATTACCGCCAAGCTGGTGGCCAATATGTTGCAAGCCGCCGGTGTCTCGCGTGTGCTGACCATGGACTTGCACGCTGACCAGATTCAGGGCTTTTTCGATATTCCCGTAGATAACATCTACGCCTCGCCCGTGCTGCTGGGCGATTTGAAACAAAAGCAATATTCCGACCTGATGGTGGTGAGCCCCGACGTAGGCGGCGTGGTACGTGCTCGCGCTTTGGCTAAACAGTTGCATTGCGATCTGGCCATCATCGACAAGCGCCGCCCCAAGGCCAACGAGTCTGAGGTGATGAACATCATCGGCGATGTGCAAGGGCGCAACTGCGTCATCATGGATGACATCATCGACACTGCTGGCACTTTGGTAAAAGCCGCCGAAGTGCTCAAAGAGCGCGGTGCCAAGCAGGTCTATGCCTATTGCACCCACTCCATCTTCTCTGGCCCTGCGCTGGGACGTATTGCTGACGGTACCGCCCTGGATGAGGTGGTCGTTACCAACACTATTCCCCTATCGGCTGCCGCCCAGGCTTGTGGAAAAATTCGCCCCTTGTCTGTAGCGGGTCTGTTTGCTGAAACCATGCTGCGCATCCAGTCGGGCGAATCAGTCAGCACGCTGTTTGAAGAGTAAGCATTGTTTTTTGCGCCAGCATCCAGGCATGGGTGCTGGCGTTGCTTCCTGGGGCTAGAGCTGGTCGCGGCCTGCCCCGTTTATTGTCCTTTTAGGAGTTCATCATGCAAATTGCCGCTACTGCGCGCGCTCTGCAAGGCACTGGTGCGAGCCGCCGCCTGCGTTTCACTGGTAAGACCCCCGCTGTGGTGTATGGCGCTGGTGCCGCCCCCCAGAGCATTGAGCTGGATCACAACATGCTGTTCCACGCCCTGAAAAAAGAGTCTTTCCACTCTGACATCCTGCAACTTGACGTGGATGGCCAAACCACTCCCGTGGTGCTGCGTGCCGTGCAATACCACCCCTTCAAGCCCCAAATCCTGCACGTTGACTTCCAGCGCGTAGACGAGAACACCAAGGTCGAAGCCAAAGTGGCTCTGGTCTACGAAGGTGTGGAAAACTCCCCCGCAGTTAAGGACGACAACTGCACCATCACCACCTTGCTGCAAGAGCTGGCGGTGGTATGCGTACCCGCCAAGCGCCCCGAGGCCATCAAGGTTGATCTGTCTGGCCTGACCGTCAAGAGCAACCTGGGCTTGCACCATTTGGTCAAGCTGCCCGTAGGCGTGAAGGCCGTGGTGCGTGGCTCCAACAAAAACCCCAACCTGGTCAGCATCAAGCTGCCTGAGGTGGCTCCTGATGCCAACGCTGCTGCGGCCGCACCTGCTGCTGCACCCGCCAAAAAAGGCAAAAAATAAGCCAGTCATTCAGGCTTGAAGAAAGCCTGAAAGTCTTACTGCACAAAGCCCACTTGGCCCGCGCCGGTGGGCTTTTTCTTTGAGCACAGCCATGATTCAACTCTTTGTAGGCTTGGGCAATCCCGGGCCGGAATATGCGGATACGCGGCACAACGCCGGTTTTTGGTGGATAGATGCCCTGGCCGATACCCTAAAGCTGCAACTCCAGCCCGAGCGCAATTACTGGGGCCTGATGGCGCGTACCAATCTGCACGGCCAGCCGCTGTGGCTGTTGCAGCCGCAAACCTTTATGAATAAATCGGGCAAATCCGTAGCAGCGCTGGCACAGTTCTTCAAAATTGCGCCCGAGCATATTCTGGTTGCCCATGATGAGCTGGATTTTTCCCCCGGCCAGGTCAAGCTGAAAAAAGGCGGTAGCCACGGCGGCCATAACGGCCTGCGCGACATCCACGCCCAACTAGGCAGCCCGGATTACTGGCGCTTGCGCCTGGGCATAGGCCACCCTGGGCATAGTGCGGAAGTGGTGTCCTGGGTGCTAAAAAAAGCCCCGCTAGAGCAGCACCGCGCTATTGAAGACAGCATTGCCCACAGCCTAAAAGCCTGGCCCTACCTGGCCGGGCGCGATGCCAATATGGAAAAAGCCACAGCGCAAATCAATACCAATAAGCCCCCCAGACCCAAGCCTGAGCGCAAGCCGCCGCCACCGGCTGCTGCTACGGCTGAATAGCAACTGAGCAGCACGAAAGCACGCCCTAAAACACCAAGGGCAGCAACCATAAAATACCGCTAGTCATCAGCACATAGCGCAAAAATTTACCCAGCGCCATATAAGCCACACAAGGCCAGAACGGCAAATGCAGCCAGCCCGCAACAGCGCATAAGGGGTCACCCACCACCGGCAGCCAACTGAACAAGCAGCTTTTCGCCCCCCAGCGGCGTAGCCAGATACGCGCCCGCCGCTGGGCGCGGCTCATTCCGTGGCGTAGGGCTGGCGCTTCTGCCGTTGCCTCCGCGCTGGCCCGCTCCTGCCGGCGTGCCCGTTGCCAAGTACGCTGGGCGGCACGCCCCATCCACCAACTGATAGCACCGCCCGTCGTATTGCCTGCGGTGGCTACCAGCACCGTCGGCCAAAACAGGTCAGGGCGCAGTTGCAGCAGGCCGACTACCGCTGGCTCAGAACCCATAGGTAGTAGAGTGGCAGAGAGCAGGGCAATCAAAAACACGCTGCTCAGGCCAAACTCGGGCAGCGCCAGCCAGTGCAAAAGGGTGGGAATCCAGGCATCCATAGGCGGCGAGTGTAGGGGCTGGCGCGGGTTCTTTTAGGTGAAGCGTCTGCTGAAAAATGCAGCAGCTACAATACGCCCTCTTTGTTTTTCCCCTCCCCCCTACTTCTAATCGACTCCCCCATGACTGCGCTGTGCATCGGCCAACACGCTTTGGCCAATCGCTTGTTTGTTGCCCCAATGGCGGGGGTCACAGACCGCCCCTTTCGCCAGCTGTGCAAGCGCCTGGGCGCGGGCTACGCCGTCAGCGAGATGGTGACATCGCGCAAAGACCTATGGAATAGCCTGAAAACCAGCCGCCGCGCCAACCATGAGGGCGAGCCTGGCCCCATTGCCGTGCAGATTGCGGGCACTGATGCCGCCATGATGGCTGAAGCCGCCCTCTACAACGTGCAGCGCGGGGCGCAAATCATTGACATCAACATGGGCTGCCCGGCCAAGAAGGTGTGCAATAAATGGGCAGGCTCGGCGCTGATGCAAAACGAGGCGCTGGCCGAATCCATTGCCGCTGCCGTGGTGCAAGCCTGCCAGCCCTATGGTGTGCCTGTGACCTTAAAGATGCGCACCGGCTGGTCAGAGCAGCAAAAAAACGCCGTCGCCTTGGCGCGGCGCTTTGAAGCGGCGGGCGTGCAAATGCTCACCATCCACGGGCGCACCCGCGAGCAAGGTTATAAAGGCGCGGCAGAGTACGCCACGATTGCTGCTGTCAAGCAGGCGGTGGCTATTCCCGTGGTGGCCAATGGCGACATCACCAGCCCTGAAAAAGCCCTGGCCGTACTAACCAC
>CAZMMM010000180.1:0-1085 GCA_964567385.1 uncultured Comamonas sp. | reverse complement strand
TGAAATCGCCCATTACTTAGCCACGGGTGAGTATTTACCGCCCCCTCTGGTGGCTGAGGTGGGCGAGCTGCTGCAAGAACACCTGCAAGACCACTACAGCCTATACGGCGCAGACAGCGGGGTGCGCAGTGCGCGTAAACATATCGCCTGGTATGTACGCGCTTTGCCGGGGGGAGAAGCATTGCGCCGCCTGATTAACACCCTGGATAGCACCCAGGCACAAACCCAGACCGTGCGCAACTACTTTGACCAACTGGGGCAGCAGATGCTGCGTCTGCCCAGCCCTGGCATTACCCTGACCAACGACATTGACGATAGCCACGACATGCAAGCTCTTGAAGAATCGGCCCGCCCCCTGCTGGAGGTGGCCGCATGAACCCGCCCCCCAACCTGGCCGCCTGCGTACGCGACAACCTACGCGCCTATTTTGACGACCTGGGCGGCGAAACCCCCGCCAATATGTACGACATGGTGCTGCGCCTGATTGAAAAACCCCTGCTGGAAGAAGTCATGGCGCAAGCCGACCACAACCAGTCCCGCGCCGCCCAATGGCTGGGGCTGAACCGCAACACCCTGCGCAAAAAGCTGCTGGAGCATGAAATGCTCTAGGGCGCAAACACGCGCTTCGACTGTCAGCAATCCAGCACCCTTATCTATTTCCCTTTGTCTTGAAGTAAAAACTATGCAAGCCCTACTTTCCGTATCCGACAAAACCGGCATCGTCGAATTTGCCCAAGCCCTGCATGGCCTGGGTATCAAACTGCTCTCTACCGGCGGCACTGCCAAGCTGCTGGCAGACGCTGGCCTGCCCGTCACCGAGGTCGCCGAAGTCACCCAATTTCCTGAAATGCTCGATGGCCGCGTGAAAACCCTGCACCCCAAAGTGCATGGCGGCCTGCTGGCCCGCCGCGACCTGCCCGCGCACATGGCCGCCCTGCAAGCGCACGGCATTGACACCATCGACCTGCTGGTGGTCAACCTCTACCCCTTTGAAGCCACCGTCGCCAAGCCCGGCTGCACCCTGGCGGATGCGATTGAAAACATCGACATCGGCGGCCCCGCCATGGTGCGTAGCGCCGCTAAAA
>CAZMMM010000179.1:0-4966 GCA_964567385.1 uncultured Comamonas sp. | reverse complement strand
GCGCTGAGCCAGGCCGGGTTCACCGCCCAGGCTGGGCGAGCAAGGCGTAGGCGTACTGTTCTTAACCGGCAAGCTAGGCAAGCCCAGCCTATTTCTGGGCCGTAGCCATAACGATGTAGCCCGTCGCGTAGCCCAGGTGCGCCGCAGCTTGGATCCGCAATTTTGTCTATTAGTGGCCCGCTGGCTGGTACAGCAAAAGTTGCAACGCCAATGCAATTGGCTGCAAGAACTGCGCGAGCACTACCCCCAGCAGCGCCTGAACATCACCCACGCACGCGACCATCTATTGCAACGCCTAGAAGAAGCCGCCCAAGCCCCCACCCTTGACCGCCTGCGCGGTCTGGAAGGCGCAGCCGCAGCCAACTACTTTGCCGGTCTGCGCACCGTGGTGCCCCCCAGCCTAGAGTTTCATACCCGTAACCGCCGCCCACCTCGCGACCCATTTAATGCCCTGCTGTCGCTGACCTACACCATCATCACCGCAGAAATTGCCATGGCCTTGCACACCGCAGGCTTTGACCCCTATGTTGGCTACTACCATCAAATACACATGGGCCGCGAATCCCTGGCCTGTGACCTGATGGACCCCCTACGCACCTTGGCTGATCGCCTGTGCCTGCACATGGTCGCCAAACAGAAGATTACGGCTGCCGACTTCAGCACCGACAAAACCGGCTGCACGCTGCATAAAGCCGGACGTGTGCGCTATTACCAAGCGTATGAAGAGCATGCGGAGTTTTTCAGAAAAGCCATTGATAAGGACATTCAAACCCTGGCAGCCCAAATTACCCCCAAAATGCCCGTTCCCCCGCGTGAATATCTGGCCAGCCAGCAAGACCCCAGGCGAGCCGTGGAGGGGGCAAATCATGCCCTACAATCGCCCCCGGCTTGGAACTGAAACGCTCGGAGAGACCCCTGGATGAAACTGCCGGATAGGGTTGCTGACAGATACAACTTTTGTAAACTGAAAACTTTCCCTAACACTCCTTGCAAGGCATTGATTCAAAAGGAAAATTTACCCCCTATCGTTTCAAGCCTGCCCTGATTTCAAAGGGATTAAGACTGATTAAGTTGAGATAGTTTTGCCATGTGAATGGTTTCAAGCCTGCCCTGATTTCAAAGGGATAGAACTTACGTCACCGTCACACCCGCGAAGAGCCAGCCCCCAGCGAAGGCGGGGATGACGAGGTTTTTTCGCAAGCTTGCCAACACCCCTACCGAGGCGATTGGCTTGCATCATCGGGGCATGAACACAAAACACATCCCCAATTCCGAAGAAACCTGCCTGGGTCTGTCCGATTCGCTGCGCCAAACCATATATTCGCTCGGCGGCTTCTACCAGATTGATGAGCTGCCAGAGCTGCTAGCCCACGAGCTGCACTGCTATCACCAAGAAAATCCTAGAGCCTTGTCCAGCATTGCCCCGCTTCCCCGCGCATTTTTTGCTCAGGGCGATTGCGCGGGCGACTTCATCCAGGGCGGGGGGGGTGCTACACCCAGCGCATGTTCCAACTGTCCGTGGGTTCCAGATCCGTCACCAGCAAGGTCTGCTACCGCGTGCTGACCCATGCCAAGCACGCCCAGGCCATTCGCACTGACTACCCATCCGCCGAACACGGTTTTCTGGTCTCTAATGCCAATAATCGCGCGCCCGTTTGCAAGCAGAGGCGCAGGCAGGGGGTGTGGCAGGCCGACCTGGGGGGCTTTGATGTGTCCTGGCAGCTACACAAGCGCAAAGCTGCGGCTTAACTGCGGCTAGAGATAATGGAAAATTCGTTCTAAAACCCAAGGAGCTGATTTGAATAATTTTTTGAACGTACTGCTATCCGTTGCTTTTTTTATTTTTATGGTGTGGCTGGTTTTTACAGTGTTTGTCGGCATGCTACAAATCCTTTGGTATGCCTTGCCGTTTATTATGGTGATTGCGGTCATTATTTATATTGTGAAGCTCATCAATTGAAGAAGAAAGCCATGATGCAAGACTTATTTGCCACGCAAGAGAACGCACAGGCTGCTATCTGCCCCATCGCCCTGCCCCAGCAAGAGGGCTACAGCGCTGATTTTCTGCCTGAGCACAAGGGCTGGCGCGTGCAAGTTCCTGGTGGAGCGCTGCTGTATGTGCCACAGTTTTTTTCAGAAAAAATCAGCAACCGCAGTCTGGAGTATTTGCAGGAATACGAGCAAGGCGACTGGCAAAGCACTGACTGGAAAAGCCTGAGCACGGCCCAGCTACAGGCGCTGCGCTTTAAGAATATTGCCTGGGAGCAAGACCATATCCAGATATTTGGCAAAACCCATCCGCTACCGCGCTTAACGGCTTGGTATGGCGACCCCGGAGCGGCCTATACCTATTCAGGCATCCAATCCGAGCCAAAGCCCTGGAATACCGGGCTGCTGTATATGCGCGAGCAAATTCAGGCCATCAGCGGGGCACGCTTTAATAGTGTGCTGCTCAACTGGTATCGCAACGGCGAGGATTATTTGAACTGGCATGCCGATGATGAGAAAGAGCTGGGCAGCAATCCGGTAATTGCTTCTATCAACTTCGGGGCCACGCGAGATTTTCAGCTACGGCGCAATAGCGACCATCAGCAAAAAATCACTATCCCACTGGAACATGGCACTTTGCTGCTGATGCAAGGTGCGCTGCAACACCATTGGCAGCACGCCGTGCCCGTGCGCAAGCGGGTGAAGACCTCGCGCTTTAACCTGACGTTTCGCTGGATACATCCTGCCGCGCCTTGAGTGCCTGGCAAACCCAAGGGCACAGGGGGTAAGCACTTCTGGGAAGTGCTTCTGCTGCCTGCCTCTTAAAAAGGAATATCGTCAAAATCATCAGCCAGACTCCCCAAAGAGGGCGGGGGCAGCGTGGCAGACAAGCTGGCTGCGCCAGGCGTAGGTGTTGCACCGGGCACGGTCGCCGTAGGTTTTGCCGCTTCTGTTGTGTGCAGCTTCTGCTCTGGGGGTTGCATGTCGCCCAGCATTTGCATGTGATCTACGCGGATTTCGGTGCTGTAGCGATCTTGGCCAGTTTGCTTATCCTGCCATTTTCGAGTGCGCAGGCCGCCCTCTATGTAGATGCGGCTACCCTTGCGCAAGTATTGGCTGGCAATCTCTGCCTGCCTGCCGTTAAAGACTAGGCTATGCCATTCTGTGGCTTCTTTGCTCTGGCCCGTGGTTTTGTCTTTCCACCGCTCGGTGGTGGCAAGCGAGACATTGGCCAGCTTGCCGCCATCGGCAAAAGTGCGCAGCTCTGGGTCACGCCCTAAGTTGCCAATCAAAATAACTTTGTTGATGGATGCCATCTCTCAATACTCCTTTTGTCTTTGAATCAGTCAACACGCCAATCCCAAATTCAGCCAGGCACACATCAAGCCGCATGCCGGTATTGCGCCTTGGGCACAAAGCCATCTTTGGCACCAGCTTGCTCAAGCCTACGACCACGCAGACAAACGCCTTCCTGCCCATTTCTGCTCACACTGACGCGGTAGCTCTGTTGAGCAGGGTAGCCCGCACGCACAAAGGCAGCTTGGGCTGGGTGTGTCAGCACACGGTAGGTGGCATTAGAAGTTTGCGTGCGCTGCCAAGCTGTGGAGGTCTTGAACTGGCGCTGTGTAAAGCAAAAGCCACTGCTGCCCGCACAGCCTCCCGCTGCAAATAGCGCACAGGGTACGGGCACAATGGCTTGCAAGCCCTGTGGCCTGCGCTGCCAGTAATGCGCCAGCTCTTTGGCTAGCAGGTTGGGCATGTAAGGCCCACCCTCTTGTACAGGGTCTGTCGGCTCCAGCACCAGCAGATAGCCTTGAAGGTGCAAAGATGTTGAGAGTGCATCCACGCCAGCAGCAATCATTTGTTGCGCAGCATCAAAGTCATGGCGGTAAAACTCGTTCCAGTGCTTAGAGACCAGCACCACATCAAACAGCCCGCCCAGTTGTTCGAGCAGCTGCTTCAACTGCGTATAGTAAGCACGAGTCTGCTGGGCAAAGCGCTGCTCATGCCTGTGCAGTTGAATTTGCAGCCCTGTTTCTGCCTGTACAGGCTGCACAAAAGCGGGCTGCTGTGCCAAGGCTATGGGGTTACCATCCACGGCATGCACTTGTACAGACTTGACATTGCTGCCAGCAGCCAAGGCATATACCAGCCCCAGCCATGCGCCGCCTGTGCCAGAGCCTAAGTCCAGCACCCGTAAAGGGCGGTTTTTGGGCAAGCCTCCTGCAACCACAGGCAGGGCCAGCAGTTCAGCGGCAATGGTGTGCACCTCTTGGACGGTACGCGGTAGGTAAGTGCCCAAGTAGTTTTTTACACGGGGCAAATCAGCATCCAGGTTTTGCCCTACGGCTCCATCCACGCTATAGCGCCCACCCAGTTGACGCACCACAGCCCCCACCGCAACAGGCAGCTGCTGGCTGGCGCGGCTTGTGGCCTTGGCGACAAAGGGGATGGAGGCTAAGCGGTTCATGCCTCGTATTTTTGCTAGCCAGGCCAAGTAAGGGCTGCATGGCAAGCTTGCCAGCAGGCTCTGGATGCCCACACTCTTGGAGATTTAGAGATAGGCAAGCACCAAACGCTACAATGCCCAGCACTTGCGCGGCCTCGTGTCGTAACCGCCATTCCCCCCTTAAGAACGTGTTGATCACTTTACCCGCCATGTCCGCTGCCAAACTGCCCTCCTCGCTCCCCCACTTCATCACCCGCCCTGCCCTGGTTTTGGCTTTGGGGGCGCTGCTGGTGGGCTGCTCTTCCTTGGATGAAGACCGCACTGCCAACTGGACGCCCGAGCGCCTCTACGCTGAAGCACATGATGAAGTGACTAGCGGCGGCTACGACAAGGCGGTACCCTTGCTGGAGAAGCTGGAGGGCCGCGCCGCTGGCACATCCTTGGCCCAACAAGCTCAGCTAGAAAAAGCCTATGCCCAATACAAAGGTGGCGAACGCGCCCAGGCCATTGCTACGCTAGACCGCTTTA